>CANCOG010000083.1 GCA_947379685.1 Flavipsychrobacter stenotrophus
ACGCGGGTTACATGGTGCTCGATGAAGTCTACTTTGCTGCAAATGTCAACTACTACATGCACGCACCGATTTAAAAAATTAAAATTAAAAAGTGAACAATTAAAATGTCCCTGAAACAGGGTGTTGAATCGGGTTCGTTTTGCTTTTTCGCCTTTTGCTTTTTCGTCTTTATTTTTTCTTCCAATTTTTTTATCATGGCCACTTATTACCAAGTGGATTTTAGCAAGCTGATCGCACAACGAGTCCAGATTTTTTTGAGTAAGGACTTTGCCAGATCGTGAGCAGTGTTAATTTTTTACTTTTTCCTTTTAATTTTTTTTATGGCTACTTATTACCAAATGGATTTTCCGGATCTGGTTGCAAATCTGGTGCCGGTCCGGTTACGAAAAGCAATTACGCTCAGCTGGCTACAGTGCCTGGTGCAACCTGTGGTGGAGTTATACAACAAGTTCACGGCTTTCAGAGATACCAATATATACACTCTGCTGCACAATAGCCAGGTGGTGTTTATGGAGGCAGCACTCAACGATGTTTTCGACAACTTTGACCGTGGTATTTACATCACCGATGGATCTGCGGTAGACCCGTTGTTCGTTTACCTCAACGCTGAAAACCTGCCCCTATGGCTGGGCTTGAACAGCGAAGCCGGTACAACATTTTACCCCGATCCGCAATGGTTATTCAAGGGCAGCGAAACTACTTTTCACGGGTATGACTTCCTGGTGATGGTGCCTGCTACAGTGACTTATAACCACGACCAGATGAACGCTTTGATCGATAAGTACAGGCTGCCATCGCGAAGCAGTTACCTGGTGCTTACTTACTGATGATTTCAGCACCTCTATTGTAAACAATCTTTTATCACTTCTATTCTTCTACTTTTTTATGAAAGCAATTGACTTCTCCCACTCTGGTGGGTTTCCCCTCACTCAGGACGAACTGGATTACCTGCAGCAGGCTTATACCGAATGTATCAATGCCCTGGCTGCAATGGGCAGCGACGGTTCTACACCGATGATCATCAGTGGTATGACCGTATCTACCCCTACGCCTGGCAGCACAGCGGTAACCGATGGCTGGTTTTTCTATAATGGAGAGATGATCAGGTTCACCGGTGCCATTGTGGCCCCGACAGGTACCGATGTGCCGCTGGTGCATATTACCCCGTCATCATCCAGCCTCACTTACTATGACGGCTCTTCATTTAACGCGGTATTGAATAAAACTGCAACGCTTGTTGCGGGAGCAAGTGTAACTGACGCCACAAATTTCCCTATCGGTGATGCGGTGCTATTTCAGCTTATTTTCGGGCTCAACGGCAGGGAGTCGGCCTGGAACAGCCTTTCTATTACTACAGCTACTGGTTTGGGTAATGTTGCAGGTGTCTTGTACTATAAGAAAAACTGGCTCAACAATACCCTTCATCTCCGTGCTTCACTTACCGCAAATGCAGCTCAGAATTTTAACGCGTCTCCGGGTGCTGTCTTATATTTAATGACGAGCCTACCCTCAGAATACATACCTGTAACCAACGCGTATTTTACAACATATTACTACGGTCCTAACCTTTTTAAGGATGATCTTGGCGTTGCCTGGGTAAAACAACTGACAAGCGTCTTAAATAACACTGGTCAGATCTACATCAATTTTATAAAACCCGACGCAGCAATATCCGCATACTCCGTCATTTTTAACACCATAATTCCCCTTGACTAAATCGGGGGGCAGTTGCCGTTTACGCTCTTGAAACTGTTTGGCGGGTAAACAACAAAATGTAAACGATGATAAAGATCATTGACGTGGCGAACGATGCACCAATCTTAAGCAATAGCGAACCAAAGCCTGAAAAACTCCATGACTCGATCATGAAGTAAACAATGTGGTGGAGCAGGATGAGGAAACCACTGTATACCAGGAAGGGCATCCAACCCATGTTCTTGATTGACGGTTGCTGGTTGATATACTCAGACAAGTTGCGCGGCATAAGGGCATTGAGCACATTGGTGCGGAGGTACGCCATAAGCACAGTAGCGCAGGCATGAATGCCCGCAGTAGTCATAAAAATATCGACTGTGATACCAGCAGCAAAACCCGAGAACAGGAGCGCCCATACCGGCGTTTCGAATGGCATTACCAGGATGAACAATGGGTAGATAAAAGGTACGAACAGTGCTCCAGCTGGCTCTGTGAACCAGTGCAACGTAATATTATTGAGGATCAGCACCTGGAGGGCGATAATGATGCAAAATCGTAAAAGGTTTTTTAAATAAACGTTCATGACTTTTTTACTTTTTTGCGGGTTGCTCTTCCAGTTGCTTTTTCTCTACGTCCATTATATTATCCAGCACATAAACATACTGCAAACTCCTGAAGTTGGTTGCCGGACGCAGGTATAGCTGTTGTTTACCGTTCTTTTTATTGATCTCTGTTTTTATGACAGTGCCAATAAGTACATCTGGCGGAAACGTGTTTCCGAAAGATGTGGTAAAAACAGAATCTCCCTTTTTGATCTTCTCCTCCGGCGGCATATCGCGCATCATAAAAATGTCTGGCCGTTCGTAGTCCCACACTGTGGATTTGAAAGTACCATCTTTCAGTTTTGCACTTACCTGCTGCTTGTTGCTGAGGATGGACAGGACACTGGCAAAATGCGCAGTGACATATTCCACACGACCCACTAACCCGGTGCCTGAGATCACACTCATTCCGCGGGCTATGCCATCCTTTGATCCTCTGTTAATTGTGATATAGTTATTTACGTTTTCAACTGAGTTATTGATAACCCTGGCTGTGCGGTAAATGTAGTCGGCATATTTAACTATGTGAACTGCAGTATCGGTATTGGTCACCAGCCTTTTTACCGGCAGGTCTTTCAAGGTATCGACCGTGCGGTACTGATCAATGAGCTTTCTAAGCCTCATATTTTCATTAATAAGGCTGTCGTTCATTCTGCCGAGACCCATATAATAAACCAGGTCACTCTGCTTCTTATACACTATTCCTGAAACCGTATTTGCCGAACTCACAATATCGTCTCCTTGCAAGGTATGCGAGTGGGCAATAAGGATAAAGCAAATAATTTCCAGCCCCGCAAATAGTATGAGGTTGAAAAAGCGGCGTATGATGAGAATAAAATTGCGCATAAATACCCCAGCGGCCTCCTGCCCTGCCGGGAGGAGGTATTATCCTTTTTAAACAGTTATTTCATTAAAAATGGCATTCTGGCGATATTCTTAAGCGCCATCCCCGTTCCACGCACCACCGCCCTCAGCGGGTCTTCTGCTACATGTACAGGCAGCTTAATTTTATGGGATATGCGTTTGTCCAACCCGCGCAGCAAGGCGCCACCACCGGTAAGGTATAAGCCCCTGCGGTAAATATCTGCCGCCAGTTCCGGCGGGGTGCTTTCCAGCGCTTTCAATATGGCTTCTTCAATTTTAAAAATTGATTTGTCCAATGCCTCAGCCACTTCCTGGTAGGACACCATGATCTGTTTAGGTATACCCGTAACCAGATCCCTTCCATTTACTGCAATATCATCCGGAGGATTATCAAGGTCCTTTAGTGCAGAACCCACGTGAATTTTGATTTGTTCTGCGGTACGTTCACCTATCATTAAACTATGATAGCGGCGCATTGCTTCCATAATATCACCTGTAAACTCGTCGCCGGCAATACGAATAGACTGATCGCAAACAATACCTGCCAATGCAATTACGGAAATACCAGTTGTACCACCGCCAATGTCAATGATCATATTGCCCGTTGGTTCTTCAACATCAATTCCAATACCCAGTGCTGCTGCCATTGGTTCATGAATCATGTATACTTCCTTTGCACCAGCCTGTTCAGCAGAATCACGTACCGCACGTTTTTCCACTTCAGTAATGCTGCTGGGTATGCATATTACCATGCGCCAACTCGGAGGGAACATTGGTTTTTTAGGGTATACCAGCTTTATCATTTCGCGAAGCATACCTTCTGCTGCGTTAAAGTCAGCTATAACACCGTCCTTTAAAGGACGAATGGTTTTAAGGTTTTCATGTGTCTTTTCATGCATCATCATCGCCTTTTTACCAACTGCTACAATTTTATTTGTAGTTCGGTCAATGGCAACTATTGAAGGTTCATCTACTACAACCTGGTCGTTATGTATTATCAATGTATTGGCAGTGCCAAGATCTATCGCTATTTCCTGAGTAAGAAATTTAAAAAAGCCCAAAAAGCTCATTATGACGGAAATTTTTATAATAATCGCAAAAGTGCGAAAAAAGTGTCTGAAAACGGGAATTTCCCTATTTCCCGCAAAATTATGTAATTATTAATTGCTTTGAGGGAATTTAAAAAATATAGTCTGAAAGTTAGGTTTTTTTGTGTTTTTACTTGCTTTTGGCCTTTTTTTTGGCCAAAAAGACCAATTTCCTGTAAATATTATATTTTACACACACGCGTAATCTTACATGATTTGGGTATTTGGGCAGTTGTATCTCTGTAACGGGACCAAACCTTTGTTTGAATCGGGAACCAACTGAAAGGTATATTTAGAATGTATTGCATTTGTCACTTTCAGGTTATTTAGTAAAGGGCTTAGCGCAGAAACTCAGCTCAGGACGCAGTTCAATTACCAAACACTACTATGCGTTAGTTGCAATTGGGTGAGTGCTAATTTGCGCCATTCGGTTCACCCTCAACCCCAGCCCTTCGCCCTTCAGGGCGAAGGGAGCGCTAATGTCTTCGCTTCGCTCAGGTTTTATTGGAATAATTAGAATACGAAGATTTGAACTGCACCCTTGCAATTAGGGTGCAATTATGAAGCTAACAAATTCACCAAAAATCATTTACTTTTGCACGCCGGGCGTAAAGCCCGTTTTTAATATATATAAAAACACAAAATGCCTCGCGATCTTTCCATTAAAAGTGTACTAATTATAGGTTCTGGTCCTATTATCATAGGGCAGGCCTGTGAGTTTGATTATTCCGGTTCGCAAGCTGCCAGGAGCCTGAGAGAAGAAGGGGTTGAGGTGATACTCATCAATTCTAATCCGGCTACCATAATGACTGACCCCATTATGGCGGACAAAGTTTATTTGTTGCCGCTGACGGTTGAAAGTATTGAGCAGATACTGGAAGAAAACAACATTGATGCTGTACTCCCTACCATGGGTGGTCAAACTGCCCTCAATCTTTGTAAGGAAGGTGATGAGCTGGGCATTTGGGAGAAATACAATGTTAAGCTGATAGGCGTTGATATCAAGGCCATTGACAAGGCCGAGGACAGAGAGCTTTTCCGTAAATGGATGATTCAGCTTGGGGTTCCCGTTGCACAGGCGAAAACTGCCAATTCACTGCTTGAGGGAAAGGAGTTTGCACAGGAGATAGGGTTACCTATAGTTATCCGCCCATCGTTTACCCTTGGAGGTACCGGTGGCGGTATCGTTTTTCATAAAGATGAGCTGGACGGCGCACTCGACCGTGGCCTTTCCGCCTCGCCCATGCATGAGGTACTGGTGGAGAAGGCGATGATGGGATGGAAGGAATTTGAGCTGGAGCTTTTGCGGGACATGAATGACAATGTAGTTATTATTTGTACTGTAGAGAACTTCGACCCGATGGGCATACATACCGGAGACAGCATTACCGTTGCACCCGCTATGACACTGAGTGATACTGCCTTCCAGCTGATGCGCAATACTGCCATAAGCATGATGCGTGACCTCGGTAATTTTGCGGGTGGCTGCAATGTGCAGTTTGCCCTTAACCCCGATACTGAAGAAATTATAGCAATTGAAATTAACCCGCGCGTAAGCCGCTCTTCGGCCCTCGCATCTAAAGCAACGGGGTATCCTATTGCTAAAATAGCCGCCAAACTAGCCATTGGCTATTCGCTCGACGAACTAAAGAACCAGATCACACAAACTACCTCAGCCTACTTTGAGCCGGCACTCGACTACGTAATTGTAAAGATGCCACGCTGGAATTTTGATAAATTCAAGGGTGCTGATGATACACTAGGCCTGCAAATGAAATCGGTAGGCGAGGTGATGGCCATTGGCCGCACATTTACAGAGGCCCTTCAAAAGGCCTGCCAGAGCCTCGAAAATAATGCTACCGGCTTATCCTACATCAGTCAGCAGAGGCTGAGGCCAGAAGAAATAATTGATACACTGAAACGGCCCACCTGGGATCGTGTCTTCAGGATAAAGGAAGCGATTGCCGCCGGGGTTTCCATTAAAACCATAAAAGAACTCACTAATATCGACCGCTGGTTTTTGTACCAGATTCAGGATATCGTTAAATTCGAACTGGAAATAAAGGCCTTCAAGCACATAGAAAATATCCCAGTTGATAAGCTATTCGAAGCCAAGAAAATGGGTTTCAGCGATGAGCAGATAGCTGAACTGCTGAAAGATTGTACAGCGGAAGAGGTATATGAATACAGGAAAAGTCTGGGAGTTACCCGTGTTTATAAAATGGTGGACACCTGCAGTGCGGAGTTTGAAGCCAAGACACCTTATTTCTACAGCACATTCGAGGAGAAGCCTGCCAACGGGGCAGTAAAGAGTAACGAAAGCATAGTTACCGCGAAGAAAAAAATAGTGGTACTGGGTTCGGGGCCAAACCGCATAGGGCAGGGTATTGAATTTGATTATTGCTGCACCCACGGCCTGTTGGCAATAAGGGATTGCGGGTATGAGGCCATAATGGTCAATTGTAACCCGGAAACAGTTTCTACTGACTTTGATATCGCCGACAAACTATACTTTGAACCTGTGTACTGGGAACACCTGTGGGAAATAATAGAGCATGAACAGCCTTACGGTGTTATAGTTCAGCTCGGCGGACAGACAGCACTTAAACTGGCCAGGCGTCTGCACGAAAAAGGCATTAAAATAGTAGGTACTTCGTTTGATGATATGGATATTGCAGAAGACCGTGGAAGGTTTAGCGATATGCTTAAAGAAATGAACATCCCCTATCCCAACTACGGAACCGCCTACACAACCGATGAGGCTATTGAAGTGGCCAAGGAAGTGGGCTACCCTGTGCTGGTAAGGCCATCTTACGTGCTGGGTGGGCAGAGGATGCGCATAGTTATTAACGATGAAGAGCTGGAGAAAGGTGTAGTTAGCCTCCTGAAACACCTGCCTGGTAATAAAATATTGATAGATCACTTCCTCGACCGTTGTCAGGAAGCTGAAGTTGATGCCATTTGCGATGGGGAAAGTGTGCACATAATGGGTATTATGGAGCATATAGAACCGGCAGGCATACACAGCGGTGACAGCCATGCGTTGTTGCCGGTGTTTAACCTGGGGCCACTTATAGTGGAGGAGATGAGCGATATTGCCAAAAAAATTGCCCTGCGCCTGAATATAAAGGGGCTCATAAACATACAATACGCGATTAAAGATGGTAAGGTCTATGTAATAGAAGCTAATCCGCGCGCCAGCCGCACCACGCCCTTCATAGCCAAGGCATACAATATACCTTACCTCAATGTTGCTACCAAGGTAATGATGGGAGAAGTAAAGCTTAAAGACCTTACGTTCGAGAAAAAACTGGAGGGATTTGCGGTAAAAGAGCCTATTTTCAGTTTTAATAAGTTCCCGAATGTGAATAAGGAACTGGGTCCTGAGATGAAGAGTACAGGTGAGGCGATCAGGTTTATTAAAAACCTCAGGGACCCCTGGTTCAGGCAATTGTATAAAGAAAGAAGCATGCACCTGAGTAAGTAACGCGCAGGGACATAAATTTTATATAAAAATGGTATTATTTGGCAATTCCTTAATCGGGAATTGCCAATTCTACTTTTAAAAACAATGTATTTCTACCAATTTAAAGAAACTGAGGTTAACCTATAAACAGATAATATGAGATATTTGCTGCCCCTGCTTATATTGCTCTGCATGCCGTGCTCCATTTACGCACAGGTCACGCTGAACCAAGGCGATTACCCGGCTACTTTATCTGAAACCGATACGCTTAAACGAACGACAGCAGCATCCGCATTTCCGTCGCTTTCTCTTACTGCCAGCGGCGTTTGGGATATGAGTACCATTACCGACTCGACTCCGATACTACTAAATTACCGCGTATTTAGTCTACCCTATGATTACGACGATAGTACAACTACGTTTCGTTTTGTTGGATATCCTTACCAGGGAAATATTAAGTCTTTAGTCTCCTCCACTTCAATTTCGGAGCAAGGTGTGTTTACCTATGATACATCCTACGACATAGTAGCTTTAACAATTTCAGTTGGCGATAGCCTATTTTTCCCTGCTCAAAATATCACTTATTCCTCCGGGCGGAAAAAGGTTGTTTTTCCGGCAGGATATGGCAGCTCCTGGTCGTCGAATTATGTGTCAGATTTTAATTTCGGGCTTAATTATGCATTTTATTCCTACCACCACACGCCGGGTATAGTGCGTAGCTACGTGGCAGAATCAGACTCTGTGACCGGCTGGGGCAAGATGCGTGTGCCGGACATTGCCGGAAGCCCGTCGCCGTATTGGGATGTGGTGCAGATCAGTTCGAGAATTATAAGGCGGGACAGTTTTATGCTGAATGATTCTGCGATGCCCGGCGCTGTGCTGACAGGCTTCGGTCTGTACCAGGGAAGGCCAGATACAACTTACGAACAGAATTATTACCGAAAGGGTGAGTATACACCGCTGGCCAGTGTTGCTTTCCGCGATGCGGCCTTTACGCAACCTTATAAAGCAATAACCCATGCACAAAGGCTGGCCAGACTCAGCGTACTGAATGAACAAGTACAGGGTGATATTCGTGCTTACCCAAACCCTCTAAGTGGCAATAGCCTAACCATTATTGCCCCAAAGGCTAGTACTTTGATTTGTTATAAATTGTTCAACCTATCGGGAGTTGTAGTAACAGAGGGGCAGGCAAACTTGCACGATGCCAGTGGCCAAATAAACCTTCCTCACAATTTAAGTTCAGGGGTTTATTTGCTGCAAATAACAGAAGATGGCAATGCTATAAGCGCATTGGGAATACAGGTAAATCGTTGATAATACAACCCCGTTAATTATGGCCGATAACCCTGATTATTTTAAGAGACATGCCCAGATATCGCTTGCCGCGCTTTCGGTATTGTTTGTTACGGGTATTATCTTTTATAAAGAAAGGCTGTTTTTTGCTGACGCCGCTTTTATCTTATTTAATATACTCAAGTACAATACCTTTTATATTCAGGAGCATCGGTACGGTTCATTTATTACTCAACTGGTGCCCTATGCGGGCGTCAAGATGGGCTGGCCTGTGTCGGCAATAATTAAAGGATATGCGTGGAGCTTTAATCTGTTTTATTTGCTGGCAGGCATTGTAGTATACAAATGCAGGCAATACGCACTGGTGGTGGTTATGGCACTCTATTATTACCTGATGGTGAGCGACACCTATTACTGGACCAATAATGAGATTCACCAGGCTGTAGCTTGGATGTTTGTGTTTTTTGGCGTTATCCGGTGGCTGGCCACGAAGAAGACAAGTATATATATATTTCTATCTGTATTTTTCCTATTGGCGTTCCTGGCCATCTATACTCATTTTATTGTTCTTATACCCATGTTGTTTTTGTGGGTGTTTTTATGGATACAGCAGGAAGGCTGGGCTATTAGCAAGAACATGAAGATTGTGCTCACGGTGTGTATAGGGCTCATTATCGCAACTAAATTCCTGATGGTGGGCTCTCATTCGTACGACGAGCAGCGTCTGCAAAATGTAACGCACCTTTCCCTGAAGGACATCTTTCATGCCGTAGTGACACCGGTGGTAAAATACTTTTTTTGGCGCTGTTTTACGAACTACTGGGTGGCTGCACTGGTATTTCTGGCGGGAATGGTTAGTCTGATTCAGACCAGAAAGTTCACCCTCACGGTATGGTGCATCGTATCTTTTATTGGATATGTATTGTTGATGGGCATCACCTACTCAGATCTGAACGGAGATGTACAACTCTTCTACATCGAAAGTGAGTGGCAATGCCTTTCGGTGGTAATGGCAGTACCATTTGTTTTCGCTTTTTTACCCTGGTTAAAAGTGAACCATGGTGTTGTGCTGCTTACACTAATGTTTAGTATCAGGTTGGTTTATATCAGTGTCTCATCGGAAAAATTTGCTACTCACTATAACTTTGTAGAAAGTGTTCTATTGCAGATGAAGGCTAAGAACATCAATAAACTTGGCATAGTATCTACCAAAGAACAGGAAAAAAGATATATGCTTCTTTGGGGAATGCCAGATGAAAGTATGCTGCTGAGTGCTTTGCACGGCGATGAGCCGCAACGCACATTTACGTTTGTTGATACGAATGATAAACAATTGCTGAACTCTATGAATGATCCGAAACTGGTAATTGCGTCATTTGATGTGGTTAAGCCTGAGGGGTGGAAAACAACAATTTTCAGACCGGATACACTGCACCCGTATAAGTTGATGACGGTCGGTGAGTTATTTGAGAAATAGGATTATTGATTTTGTCAAGGTTCCTTAGTGGCGCAGATGAGGAAAAAAGCGGTTACTTTGCCCTTCGAAAAAACGCAAGTATGCATATTAAGAAGCCACAAGATACGTTTGTAATGATGTCGGAACTGGTGTTGCCTAATGACACCAATACGCTGGGCAACCTGATGGGTGGCCGGCTGATGCACTGGATGGACATAGCCGCTGCCATTTCTTCACAAAAACATTGCAATTGCCCTGTGGTGACTGCATCGGTTGACAATGTTTCCTTTTCCAACCCTATTAAACTGGGTAACCTGCTCACTATAGAAGCGAAACTGACACGGGCGTTTAACACGTCTATGGAAGTTTATTTAAGGGTGTGGGGCGAAGATCTTTCTGCGCAGTATAAATATTTATCTAATGAGGCCTACATGACGTTTGTAGCACTTGACCCTAACAGCAGGCCACGTAAAATACCACATCTGGAACCCGAAACAGAAATTGAAAGGAAGATGCACGAGGGTGCATTGCGCCGCAGGCAACTCCGGCTTATACTTGGTGGTAAAATGAAACCCGAAGATGCAGGAGAGCTCAGGGCGCTGTTCATGACGGAGTAGTGCTTACCTCTATTTACTGTAGTTACCTCCACGCAAATACATTCATAAATACTTTACCACAAGGGGCACAAAGCTATTCACGAAGAGCACGATGCTTAATTTAAAGTATATAAACTAAGGGCACAAAGTACAGTTAACGTATTGAACAAAACAGGCCGTTTACATCATAGACTTTTTCAAAAACTGAATTATGCCCATATCCGTTTTTTGGTTTCGCAGAGACCTGCGGCTCTTTGACAACGCTGGTCTGTTCCATGCATTGAAAAGAGGGCTGCCGGTATTGCCGGTGTTTATACTGGATACCAATATTCTCGATGACCTACAGGACAAGGCCGATAAGCGGGTAGATTTTATTCTGAGAACACTGAATGAATTGCAACGGGAATTGGTGTTACTCGGGAGTACACTGCATGTGCTGTACACCACGCCGGAAGCGGCTTTTGAACAGCTGGCAAAGGAATATGACATTGAGGCAGTATACACCAATCACGACTATGAGCCTTATGCCCAACAGCGGGATAAAGCCATTATGACTATGCTGCAAACGAAGGGTATCGCATTGCATACGTTTAAAGACCAGGTGATATTTGAAAAGGACGAAGTAACGAAGGATGATAAAACGCCCTATACCGTTTATACCCCCTACAGCCGTAAATGGAAAGAAAAGCTGAATAGTTTTTATCTCAAATCTTACCCGGTTGAGCAATATAGCCTACATTTCTTACAACAAACACCAAGGCCAATACCTACGCTGGAAGAGATTGGGTTTCATACAACGGATATTGAGATCCCTGCAACGGTGCTGAACAGGGATGTTGCAGCCAGGTATGACACTACCCGCGATTTTCCGGCGGTGGCTGGTACTACCAGACTGAGCCTGCACCTCAGGTTTGGCACTGTTAGTGTTCGTCAACTGGCCCGCGAAGCCATGGAACTTAATCCCACGCTACTTAATGAGTTAATTTGGCGGGAATTTTATATGATGATACTCTGGCACTTTCCTCATGTGGTGGGCGGGGCATTTAAAAAGGAATACGATAAAATACAATGGCGCAATAACCAGGCTGAATTTGAACTGTGGTGTGCCGGCAAAACTGGTGTTGCCATTGTCGACGCCGGCATGCGCGAGCTGAATGCAACGGGCTTTATGCATAACAGGGTGCGGATGATAGTAGCCAGTTTCTTAACTAAAAACCTATTGGTTGATTGGCGTTGGGGTGAAGCCTACTTTGCACAGAAATTGCTCGACTACGATCTTTCAGCCAACAATGGTGGCTGGCAGTGGGCGGCTGGCAGTGGCTGCGATGCCGCACCGTATTTCCGGATCTTCAGTCCGCAGTTACAAACGGAGAAATTTGACCCTCAACTTAAATATGTACGAAACTGGGTGCCTGAATTTGAGCAGTTTAATTACAAACCAATTGTAGATATGAAAGCCTCGCGAGAGCGGTGCTTAACAGAATATAAGCGGGCGCTGAATAAGGGGTAAACGCCTTTCCGAATATTAATTTTAAGTCAACTAGAACTTAGAACCCGTTCCTGCTATAAACAGCGATTGACGCCAT
>CANCOG010000084.1 GCA_947379685.1 Flavipsychrobacter stenotrophus
GAAACAGGAACACCAATACTCATACGTACTTTTTCAGGTGCGGTGACACGAAAGCTGTCGTGAAAGATACGGACCAACTTAAAGTCGGGCAGCTGTATCAGTTTTGCGCGGCGGGCCCATTGCAGCATTTTTTCAAAAGCGTTGTCCAGACCGTCAACACCTATGCAGGTAGTGTAGGCAACGTCCATTTGGGGCAGGTCCTTGATCTCAATTTTTGCATTCATCTTCATGTAATTTAAACTGTGGTTGATGTTGCAAATGTATTCTTCAAATATGGTGGAGGCTTGCCCGATCTTGCGGTCCGTTTTGCAAATCTTGCTATATTCTCCCGGCAACAAATCCCTGAACTTTGTTGGACTCACTCCGTAAAATTTCGTGAATGCCCGAGTGAGCGTAGAATTACTGCTAAAACCATATTGCAAGGAAAGCTCGGTGATCGTCAATTCCTGGCGGAACATCAGGCAAAAAGCAACTTTTTCAATACGCTTGCGGCCAATATAGCTATTGAGTGTTTCGCCCGCCACCTCCTTAAAAAGCCTATGCAGGTGAAATGTAGAATAGCAGCCAACCCCTGAGATCCGCTCCAGCGACAGATCTTCATCAAGATTGTCGTCGATATAGCGAAGAATCTGGTTGATCCGTTCAAGAGAGTGTGCTGCGACCATGGCATTACTTTGGTACTGGCAAAGATATGTATTGGGATTTATGGGTGAATTATTTGAGCGCAAGCAAATTGGGGCTCATTAAACAGACTTTTACAGGAATAGCCTATTTTTGAAAGAGAAAGTCTACAAATGCGAAAGCACCTTTTTCCGATACTCATTCTGCTATTAACCTTCCAGTGCAAGCCTGCTTCCGCACAATCTAAGAACATCAATTTAATTGCGAAAAAGGCCAAATGGTTTATGGATCATCAAGGCGATCCATCCACACGAAAGCAACTGTCTATACCAGGTGACTATATCACCAAGGGCAATTCCAAAGCTATTTCTTTTAGTGTAGGCGGCGTCAAAATAAAACAGGTAATCGACTCGCTCGACCAACTCCCAGAACAAACGACTTTTTTTGTGAATGGTAAACGGCTTAGCATATTTTCTAGCTATGACAGCTCTATCGAAACGACTCAAAGTGGAGGTATGAACATTGTCAGTGATAAAAATGTCGAAGCCTACATGTACACACTGGGGAAACAAAAATACCTGATGGTTACAGCTTATGCTGAAAAATCATGCGGCTCTTTCTCACGCATAGAATATTATTATTTTCTCCCACTTAGTGTTGGAAGTGTTATGGGGATTACATTCATGAATGAACCTATTATGCCAGACTTCGAAACCGATTCTACTGAAGTAACACCAAAAGAGTAGTTTGATTTTGCAAGCGATTCTATAAATTGGCAAATCTACAATAGTCCAAAATCAAGAAACCCCGCATGCGCAGGGTCTTACAGCAACAGATCATCATAAAGACTGTCTTCAATGTAACGTAGATTCAAGTTGATCAGTTCAAGGGAATGTGCTGCAACAATGAGATTGCCTTTTCTAAGTCAAAGAGATGGATTGAGATTTATGGATAGCCGAGGTAGACTATTCATACATTCGGCATGCAGGATTACCTCACCTCAACGAATAACCGTAACATTAATGGGTACCAACCTTAAATAAATATGTATCTTAGCAATAATGAAATGGACATACCCTCTGCTTTTACTTACTATTATTGGGAGCCGATGTTTGGCCCAGAGCGACTCTGTTGCGCAAGGTAATTTAGACGTGAAAGTTGATAGTACCATAGCTTATGACGAGGAGGGAACAATAGTTTCATTTGTTACCATCACTAACCGAGCCGATGGAATATTAAAGTTCGAATTTAAACCCAGGCTAATTGACTCGCTGAACCATGTACTTTATATGGGCGAATCAATTCTAATCAAAAAAAAAGCAGACAAAATAGAAAGCAAGGACAATTGGTGCACCTTGGTTGCTCCTGGAGCAATCCTATGGCCCGACAGTTTTGCGCGTTTCAGAAGCATATTCAGAACTCCATATACAACCACTATTAATAACAAGGAAGTACGAGTTTATCCGGACACAAGGAAACTAAAGTGGGTGTACCTTTATTATGGCTTCGGTTTTACTATAGCGCCCCTAACCCACAGCAAAAATAAGAACTCTGGACTATACCGCAGTTCCTGGTGACCATTTCCAAAATCAAGAAACCCCGCATCCGCGAGGTCCCTCATTTTTAAAAAGTCTTTAGTTTTTACATCATTGTTTCATCTGCACTTGGCCCATAACTACCCGGGATTGGCACATCGAGCAAGCGAAGGAATACACCCAGTTGCGCCCTGTGGTGAATGATCTGGTCCAGTGACTGGTGAATTACTTCTTCCCTGGGCCTAACACTTATTACCCTGCCACCATAACTCATGGTCCAGTCAGGCATCATATCTTCATCGCTGGCAGTTTGCAATGAGGTTACACCTTTAGTTAATGTGTTCTCGAAATAATCCATTAACTCCGCATGATTGTTAATAGACGGTGCTCCATGCTGATTATTAGCAAGGTCAAGTCCATCCGAGGTTAGCGTAATGGCTACCCAACCCGGTAATTCAGCAAGGTGTGTGGCCAACCTGCGGATGGTCATACTCTTTGGGTGTGGTTGCCAGTCGAACTTGTCATCAGGTACTGCTGCAAGCATCTTGCGGGTCGTGATCGATTCTTGTTCCAGTTGTTTCAGGAACCTTTGTGTCATTGTCATCATCTGTTTGTTTTTTTTGATGACACAAAGGAAGGCACGCCCACTGACAGCCCTATGGCAGTCTGATTTTAGTCGGGAAAAATATTTTTTTACCTAACGACAGGGGGACCAGGTAATTTCAGACCAGCAATGTAGTCATTAAGGGATATATGCGGTTCCCTTTTAAAGGGCAAGCCGGTAGCCGAGAGTTTAAGTACATGCACCACTTTAAAGTCGCGGTATTCGCTTCTTAGGTGGCACCAGGCAATTATGTGCCAGGCCGCTGCATAAAACACAAGGCCAATGGGTTCCAACTGACGGACTGTCGTAACTCCGTTGTTGTTTTTGTATTCCACGTCTATAATGTACTTGCCCGATATGGCTGTTTGTAGTGTGGCCAGGTAGTCGAAATTTCCTTGAAAACATTCAGGAACATGCATTTTAATGCTACTGTTCAATTGTTCCAGCCTTTCCCTTTCGGGGGTGCGAAGCACGGCCTTTACTTTATTGAGCGCCGTGGCATAGTGATTATAAATTGAACTATCTGCAAACCGAAAGATCATTTTCTCCATCAACAGCAATGCATTTGCCTCTTCGGGTGAAAACGACACCGGCGGCAGAAAGTAGCCTTGCACCAGGAAGTATCCCCTGTTCTGCTCAAAGCTGACTGGTATACCCTGCTCGCACAATGCCTTGATATCCCGGTAAACCGTGCGCACACTAATATCAAACTGCCCCGCGATTTTTTCTGCCGGAACATATTTCTTCGATTGCAGCATAGTGGTGATACCGAAAAGGCGGTCAATACGGTTCATTGGGTGTTCTGTTTTTGGGCAAAAGTACGCATAGGCGTGAGCTGAATGAAATCTAAGCGGGGATCGCAAAAAAAGCGGGCCACGCCCTTTACCTTATGAATTTCGAACTCTACAAAACTCAACCCTTGCCTGGTGCACGTCTGTGGTTACCAACGAAGTTACCCCACCGTTAACCTTAATTAACCCTATCTCTTTCATGCTGTTACAATAAAAAAATGTGGGTTTCGTTTCAGATTGAAACAAATCATACACAAATGGATACCCGGCAAAATTTATTAAAAGACAAGTTCTATATAATAGGACTATCACTCCTCGCCATTTCAACCACAGTTTTTATCCTGCCCGAACTGCTTGCCTCAAAAGAGATCTCGGAAAATTTCGGCATCTTTTTCTTCCACCACATTATTACCTTTATCTACTTCATTATGATGCTGGTTACCGGAAAACTAAAACGGGCAAGCACAAATCTTCCGCACGTTTTCCTGTTCATGCTTATCTTCCTGGTAAGCGCTTATTCCCTCAACAGGAACATTCCGGTTTTTGAAATTTCTGTAAATTGGGTCTGTGTGGCACTGGTCATTTACAGCCTGACTTATATTGCTATCGCCTTCTTGGGCTTTATGGGTAATTTTCTCAAACACACAGTATCCTTTATACTTGGGTCTGCCATTTTGTTCTTCCTCTACCTTACATTCTATTGCATGCCCTTAATGCCCCTTAGTCTTATTGCCTTCTTTCTGCTCGGCCTTTCTCTGCACACATTTGTCCCGCTGCTTTTTGTAATATTTACTTTAATACAGGTCAATATAATGCGTCACGAAAAGCGAGCGTTTGGCTGGAGTGTGATCAGTGGTTTTGCATTGTCTTTCCTTGTCGCAGTATTATTTGCATTCCAATGGAACGCTATCGACAATTCAGTAAACAAGAGTTTTCAAAAATCGCTGATAGCCGACAATGCCGATCTGCCCTCCTGGGCAAAAGTGGCACAGCACTTCCCGAAAAACTGGGCATCTGAACGGTACCTGAAAAGCAACCTGGTTTATTCAACTGCCGAAAATGGCCTGTCAGACCGAGGTTTTGGAATGCCTTCTAAAAATCTAAATGAGACCCGAAAACACGACCCACTGGTGATGTTTGCATCTTTTTGTATTACTCCCCAACGGATTAGCAACGCCGATAAAATTAAAGTACTCGAGGCCGTTTATGATGCCCGCCATAATACTCAGGAACGACTTTGGAACGGACAGAACCTGCATACGGCAGCTGTTATTTCCAACATAAAGATCTGGCCCGGCCTGCGATTGGCCTACACCGAAAAAACTATAACAGTAAGCAACAACAACCCGCAGCACAATTCCTGGGACAGGGAAGAAGCCATCTATACCTTTCACCTGCCCGAGGGTGCGGTTGTCTCGTCACTCTCTTTATGGATAAATGGCAAGGAAGAAAAGGGAGTTCTGACCACGCTCAAAAAAGCCGACTCGGCCTATCATCAGATCGTTGGCGTAGAGCGGCACGACCCTTCAGTAATTCACTGGCAAGAGGGTAATACCGTTTCTGTCAGGGTCTTCCCCATATTGGCCAATGAAACGAGGATATTTAAAATAGGCATAACGGCCCCACTGCGTAAAGAAGGTAATGACCTGATGTACGAAACTGCTTACTTCGACGGCCCCGATGCCTCAGGAGCAGGCGAAACCATTCAGTTAGCCTGGGCAGGAGAACCTGCGGGATTCAAAATGCCAAAAGATTTCCAGGCAAACGGCGACCAACGCTACATCAGGGAGGCTGCCTACGACCCCGATTGGAGGCTGACTTTCCCTGGCACGATACTAGATACGAACGCCTTCTTTTCCTTTAACGGCGATACCTATAGATTACAGCCCTATACCCGCCAACGAGAATCCCTGGATTTACAGACGATATATCTTGATGTGAACAGCTCCTGGAGCAAGGCTGAATTAGACGACGTATACAAATTGTTTAAGAACTACAAGGTTTTTGTTTACACCGATAACATGGTACAGCTCACAGAAAACAATAAAGACGACCTCTTTAGCCAACTCACAAAACTCCGGTTCAGCATTTTCCCATTCTTCGAAATTGCAGCACCAGCCACTTCGCTTATTATTAGCAAAAGCACCGATTACTCCCCAAATATCAAGGGGCTGGCAGGCAGCGACTTCATCCTAAAGCTCAGGGAAGCACTTGCCAAAGGCCCGGTATACAAGGTGTTTAACCTCGGGCCTCAACTCTCTCCATATCTGAAATCACTCAGGGAGCACAGGGTATTTAATTATGAACACGGAGATTTAACGTTGCTGAGCAAGCTCAACACAGAAAAACAATTTAGCAGAAACATAGAAGACGACAACCACCTGGTTATTGATGATGCACAACTGATGTTGGTAAAAACCAACGAACCGGCCAAGGGTAACGCACCCGACCACCTCATGAGGCTTTTCGCCTACAACCACGTTATGCGGCAACTGAAAAACCGCATCTCCGGCGACTATGCCGATGATACCACCCTCGTTAAGGAAGCAGAAAAAGCCTATGTAGTAACACCCGTAAGCAGCCTAATCGTGCTGGAAACACAAAAGGACTATGACCGATTCGACATCAAAAAAAGCAGTAATTCCCTCGGCGATGCCACGCTCAAATCGAACGGTGCAGTACCTGAACCGCATGAGTGGGCGCTCATCATAATTGCTGTGCTTACAGGCGTGTGGCTCTTGTTCAACCAGAAACTCAAAACCCGTTTTAGCAGCATATGGAGCAAATAATCAGGTTCACCCCAACTATCAGCAGCAACAAATCCCTTTTCGGGGGATTTGTTGCTGCCTACCTGGTGGTATTAGTACTCGCACTGCAACATTACCTGCCCTGGACATCTGTCAATTTTATCCTCGGCTGCCTTATCATACCATTTGCTCTTAACAGTTCCTGGCCTTCAACACCGTCGCTCCGCCTACAGGTGCCCGCAATTCTCTTTTTAGCAGTTTCGTACTTCATTCCTAAAACAACCACACTGTTTCTTGCATTAACGACTTCACTGCTTTGCCTGGTAGAACACAAAACCGGAAAGATATCGTTGCTAGCAGTTATAGTACTTCTTTGCATGACGCCCTCCATTCAATACCTATCATGCGTCTTCAGTTTTCCTATAAGGCTTTGGCTGACAACAATCGCTGGTAAAGTACTTGGGTTAACCGGATGCCAGGCATCTGTGGCAGGCAATATCATCACCCTCGGGAAACTCAACTATTCAGTCGATCCCGCATGTATGGGCGTAAAAATGTTTCTGACATCCCTGCTATGCGGCATATTTATGGTATTGGTATTGCAGAAAAAACAAAGCCGTAAACTTGGAGCCGGCTGGCAGTTGCTTTGCCTTTCAGGTATTTTCCTCCTCAACTTACTCGCTAATATCATCCGGATAGTGATCCTTGTCTATTTCAACATCAGGCCGGAAGCCCCACTGCACGAAATCACAGGACTTATATGCCTGATTGCCTATGTGCTGGTGCCCGGTTATTTTCTCGCAAAATTTATGTTCAATAATTTTGGGCGGGCCACGGTGCTGGTAGCTGAAGCTTCCACAAGCCAGCCAGTCAAAAGCAGATGGGTACCGCATTTGTTGCTGTTAATAACCTGCATTTGTTCCGCATTTATTTTCAAATCACAGCCCCCGGAAACAGGTAGCCACACGGCCAAACTGATTCAGGTACCAGGCTACACCGCATCGTGTTTCAACAAAGATGTTACCCAATACAGCAATGGCCATTCGCTCACCTATATCAAAAGAATAGATAGTTTTCTCTTTGCCGATCACAACCCTTTTATTTGCTGGACAGGTTCCGGATACGAGTTTGAAGCCCTCAAGGAAACAAACGTTGACGGCAATAAAGTATACCTTGCCACCCTCAAAAAAGGAAAGGAGCGGCTTTACACCTCCTGGTGGTATGACAACGGCGCATATGCAACCACCAGCCAGCTCAACTGGCGCCTGCGAAGCCTTAAAGGCGCCCCCAATTTCTCAGTAGTAAATGTCACTGCCGCCGACAAAGATCTGCTGCTGGCTGAAGTAAGAAAGATAAAAAGGGAAGGGACATTTAGAGAGGCGTTGAGGTAATGGCCAATTCGCTGTTCGGGCTTCGTCACGGAATTTCCTAATATACAACTATTTTTCAATTTGGATTTATTCCCCCCTAAAAACAGGAATACCCCCAAACCATACTTTGTACCCTCTGCCATACAAGTCCAACGTTAATAAAAACTTCTCGAAAGAATATCCGTACTGCGACACAACTTAGAGTTCAGACAAAAATCCCCTGACCAAAATCATAACCGGGTGCGTGCTTTATGACATTCCACTGACAATACAAACGCGTTAATGCCTTGAGCATGAGTAAATTTGCACTTTCAAAAATTATACATGAGATTTACTATTCCCCTGATTTGCTTATTACCTATCAGTACATTTTGCACAGGTCTTTTAAAGGCGCAGGAAAACAAAAATCTGGCCTACCCCGATGAAAAGCATTTTAAGAACATGCGCCAGCTCACAACCGGTGGCGATAATGCTGAAGCCTATTTCGGATTTGACAATGAACATATAACCTTTCAACGTACCAACCCGGCAGAAGGCATTAATTGTGATCAGATCTATTTCGGCTCTATTAACACTCCGAACAATGAAAAGTTCAAATATACAAGAGTAAGCACAGGCAAGGGCCGCACAACATGCGCTTACCTGATGCCGGATAAGAAACATTTGCTTTATGCTTCAACACATCTTGCTGCCGATACTTGCCCGCCAACACCTGACAGAAGCGTGATCAAAAAATACGTTTGGCCGATTTATGACAGCTACGATATTTTCATTGCCGATCTGAAAGGGAAAATCACCAAACGACTTACCAATACCAAGGGTTACGATGCCGAAGGCACTATATCACCTAAGGGCGATAAAATTGTGTTTACCAGCATGCGCAATGGCGACCTCGATATTTACACTATGAATATTGACGGTACACATGTAAAACAAGTTACCCATAGCTTGGGTTACGACGGTGGTCCATGTTTTTCTCCTGATGGTAAAAAGATTGTTTGGCGTGCTTCGCGCCCGCAAACGCCGGAGGAAATAAAAGAATACAAGGACCTGCTGAAACAGGGTTTGGTGATGCCTACCAAAATGGAAGTGTTTGTTGCCAATGCCGATGGCACTGATGTTCACCAGGTTACCCACTTGGGCAAGGCTAACTGGGCACCTTCTTTTGCGCCGGATGGCAAGCATATTATTTTCGCATCTGACTACGAATATGAGCGCGGCTTTCCTTTTAACCTCTACATGATTGCGACTGACGGAACTGGTCTGGAACGCATTTCCCATGACAATAGCTTCGATGCCTTCCCTATGTTCTCTCCCGATGGCAAGAAACTCATTTTCAGCTCAAACCGTAATAATAACGGCGGACACGATACCAACGTGTTTGTTTGCGACTGGGTTGACTAATCGGTATTAAAGGCTAATATTTTCCAATCAGGATCAGGTCACATGTACCTGATCCTGTTTTATTGTAAGGCCTTGTCTAACCATGGTTTTTACTACATTAAGTGTTATTATTGCAGGGTACAACCTGAAACAATGTCACGACTCATGGAGCAATTTTCATTCCCTTTTTACAAGACTACAATCGCCGAGCTTCCCGAGCGCATCCGGCAACTGATGCAAACAGCACAGGACGCCACCAACGAAGCCTACGCACCTTATTCTAATTTTAAAGTAGGAGCAGCTGCATTGCTGGCTAACGGACAAGTAAAAACGGGAAGCAACCACGAAAATGCGTCGTACCCTGCCGGCATTTGCGCGGAACGTGGCCTGCTGGCTAGCCTAAACCCGCTGATTAAAAACGACCAGATAACGGCACTAGCCGTAACCTATATGGGTGATGTAAATCTTTCGGTCCCCATATCTCCGTGCGGAATATGCCGCCAGGTAATACTGGAGCAACAACTGGCTCAGCACGCACCAATAACACTATACATGGGGTGCCCCGACGGAAATGTTGTTTATGTTGAAGACGCTACCAATCTGCTACCCTTCTACTTCAGCAGTGACAACCTGAAATAGAGACCTTTCGGAGGGCGCCAAAGTAATAGACGAAAAAGGCGGTGTTCTCACACCGCCCTTCGATACCCACCTAAACCCACTTCTTAGTTAATTGCAATTTCTCTTACCGGAGTCTCTGTTTTTTCCTTCTTGGCCAGACTTAAATACAGTATGCCGTCGTTGTACCTGGCATTGATGTTCGCCGAATCGATCTTTTCATTAAGTATGAAACTACGCTTGAAAGACTTGGTCAAATACTCAGTTCTAAGCCACTTATTTTCAGTCCCCTCTGTGCTTTCTTCCTTGTGGTCGTAGGCAACCGTAAGGATGTTCTTTTCTACACCAATTTTAAATTCTTCCTTCTTGATTCCCGGTGCAATCAATTGCATTTCATAGCTCTTTTCGGTTTCCATGATGTTAACTGGCGTTGTGCCAACATTTGCATCATCATTAATACGGTTTACGTTTCCTGGAAACATACCTTCCAATAATCCACCGAATGTTGCTGGCATTACGCCGAAGTTTCTCCTTTGATACATAGTTTTTGATTTTTAGTTGTTTTAAATTGTTGGTTTGCTAATAACCTTGCAAACAATATACCACAGCAAAAAACTAGCCATTATGTCGCTTATCTTAAGTATCACATGCCATATTGTCCGAAATGAAATAATAAAACTGTCAAAATACCAGAATAAAGCAAAAAAACTGGTCGAAACGACCAATAAAAGCCACCATACTGGAAACAACCTCGGGCAAAACCATAAAAAAAATAATGAGAAGGCCAGGCTCAGAACTCCCGGCAAAGAAAACATATGTGAAATAGTAATATTATAAATACTAAAAAATCAAGGCACTATGGCAACCAAGAGCCATTATAAAAAGATTTATTTCTTTTTACCAATCCTTTTTGTGATATTTGCCTTTGTAACGATGGGTTAGTGAGTGCAGTCCCTTCCCGAGGTGCCTTGGCGCCTCGGGACTTTTTTTTGTCCAATTTGGCAAAGAAAAATTGAAATAAGTGAATTCAATTCCCTCCGAATTCAGAGAGATTATTCAAAACAAAACCCAGACGAATTACGGCCTAATAATGAGCGGATGGGTAATGATGTGATTACTTTCGTTATGTGCCCTGTCAGTGATGTAAAACTCATAGGTGAGTGTATCACCATGTAAAGTATGATTTGAATCATCCCTTGGAACTGGCGGAGGATCAGGTATAAACCACACTTCACCAACAAGTCCTTTTTTAGGATCTTCAATACTCTGATCGATGTTCGGGAATTTATAGATGGCATAGCCAGTGTCGTAACGGCTATCCTTAATATGTATAACGGAGGCATCATCACTGCTACCAATATCCCCGTCTCCATCAGTAAATTTGAAATCGACAAATGCCGTGTCAATATTTACGATCATACTATCGGAGGGGATGAAGGCAACAAGCGATATGTGTGGTATCTTTGACACCGTGTTTTTCTGACAGGCAGAAAACAACAGGCCGCAGGATATCAAAACTATTAAGCCGCTTTTCATATACATCAAAGTTACTGAAAGTGAACAATACTAACGCGTTAATAAATACAGAAAATATACTTGCTGCCACAGCCGCGAATTTCGACGAGCTTGCACTCGCTATCTTTCACTATCAGTACAAAGGCAATAGCCTCTATAACGCTTATTGTAAAGCACTGAATATTAAACCAGAGTCCGTTACCGAAAGCTGCAAAATACCTTTTCTGCCTATCTCCTTTTTCAAATCTCACAGGGTTACCACCGGCGACTGGGCAAAAGAGGCATTACTTTTTGAAAGCAGCGGAACAACGGGCGAGATCACCTCAAAACATTACGTTCGGGATGCCTCACTTTACGACAGGTCACTGTACCAGGGGTTCGAACAATTTTACGGCTCACCGGAACAATATACTATCCTTGCATTGCTGCCATCTTACTTAGAACGCAAAAATGCTTCATTAGTGTATATGGCCAGAAAAATAATGGAAAAAAGTGGCCACCCTGAAAATGGATTCTACATAAACGAATGGGCTGCTTTGCATGACAAACTAACCGCGTGTATCTCCAACAACCAGAAAACGATCTTGCTGGGTGTTACGTTTGCACTGCTCGATTTTGCTGCTGACCACCCCACCCCCTTGGGCAATACAATTGTAATGGAAACGGGCGGAATGAAGGGACGGCACGAAGAATGGACCCGGGCACAGGTCCACCAATACCTTAAACAACAGTGGCAACTTTCTGAAATTCAATCGGAATACGGGATGACCGAATTGCTTTCACAGGCATATGCAATGTGCGATGGCATTTATAAACCCGCAAACACCATGAAGGTGCTGGTTCGGGATATCAACGATCCATTAGACGTAAAACCCGCCGGAACCGGCTGCATCAACATTATTGACCTGGCCAATATCCATTCCTGTTCTTTTATAGCCACTGAAGATATCGGGCATGTACATGAAAATGGCAATTTCGAAGTACTGGGCCGCATGGACCATAGTGCATTAAGAGGATGTAGCCTTATGGCCATTTAACGGAAAATATCTTCTGAACGAAACTTAAACTGAATATAAATGAACCAACTAAAAACAAAATACCCCGCCGGAAAACCGAAACGGGGTAATTTGAGGTCGAAAGCGGACGTGAACGTACTTGTTTTCAATTTTTTCAGTTTTTGCCACATTAATAGTAAAAGCAGCTACAGTAAAGGGTTTTAGCTTCACGTAAAATAAAAGTAGAGTAAACTAGATAAACTAAAGTAAAAATTAACCGTCCCCCATAGCGTACCCCAGCTAAATTTTACTTACCTTTACTTCCTATTACAAAAAGGGAAAAACATGGAAGTTTCATTTTATCTTAAACGGGCTAAGAGCGATACACCCACTGCGATTTATGCTCGTATCTATTGGGGAGTTTATGAAACG
>CANCOG010000085.1 GCA_947379685.1 Flavipsychrobacter stenotrophus
GTCATAAACCTGTCCCTCAAAAAGTGCGCCTCTATTTCCTGCCAGGTATGACCCGAGTGCTTACCCATTAGGTGGAAAAGCTGTGTCTGGAGTCGCTCCTGTTCATGGGTGGCTATCCGTACATCTTCGGTATACCCCTGGGCGCCACCTCCGGTAGGGTGCATGTGTATGGTGGCGTGAGGCAGCGCAAATCGTTGCCCTGTAGCTCCAGCTGAAAGTAAAGCAGTTCCCATACTGGCAGTGATGCCTATAGCGAATGTAGAAACGGGGGCCTTTATCATCTGCATGGTATCGTAAATGGCAAGTCCGGCATATACTACCCCGCCCGGGCTGTTTATATACAGACTGATTGGCGCCTTTGGGTCAACCCCATTGAGGTACAGCAATTGGGCCACAACAACGTTTGCGACAGAGTCATTGATACCCGTACCCAGGAACACGATACGCTCCTTGAGCAGCAGGCTGTAAATGTCATACGCCCGCTCTCCCATGCCGGCGTTGTCTATCACCATGGGAACCAAATTTGATTGTATCATATTGTCATTTGAATAGTGAATGAATCTTCTGCTGGAAAGCGCTATGCTCCGGGTTGTCAAACAGCCCGTCCTGCACGACAGCGATTTCCTGCCGCACCCGTTTCAGGTGAAACGACCGGAGCAACTTATATAGCTTTTGTTGAAACTGCATGTTCGATTTTAGCTCCGGGTCAGTAAGCAGGCGTGCCTCAAACACCAGCTTGTCGCCGGCGTCCAGTTTACCATGCAGGTATAGTTCTGTATCCCTTATTTCAGTCAATGAAGTGCGCATGGGTAATTGATTTTTCTTTTACAGAATCCCTTAGCTTCTCAAGGCATTTGTATTTCTGAACTGAGACCGAGTGTTCACTGCCATACCCAAAAATCTTTGAAATTTGCTGCAATGGAAGTTGGTCATAATAAAATGCATGCAACAGATCAAGACACTTTCTGCCGGTTTGCTCCAGCATTTCCAATATTCTTCCCGCATGCACGGTCGGTTCCCCGTCTGCAGAAAATTCCTTCCCCTCAATCGTTTCGAGGCTAATGCTGCGCCCTCCAGAACTGTACTTTCTAAGCCACAGATGGCGAGCTATACCCATAAGGTAGGCATCTTCCGAAGTATGACACTCAAGCCCCGGCTGTACCCGTTTCTCGTAAAATGCTAGCAATGCATCCTTAAAAACATCCTGCGCATCTTCCAGGGTCCCCTGCCTTCTGCTCACAAATGCGGCCACCTTCGGGAAAACCCGCAGGTACATTTCCTCAAACAACAATTGCCTTGATCGTGTATCATCCCTGGTCAATGTACATACAGCCTGCATACTTCCGCTTCTTTTATATAATGTGCAATTTCTAATAAAAATATCACCTTATTGGGAAACTTTTTTTGACCACAAACGAGTTGAGCCACTCCTCGCAAGCCTGCAAAGCATCTGCTTTACCTATTTAGGACTGAGAAAAACCAGAAAATTGACATGCAAATCACCTGTCCACAAGCATACGCACCATCAATACACCATCGATATAGGGGGAACGTCTAAGCCCACTAAAATGGGTGTCACAAAATTATTCTTCACATCTCAACAAAATACCTTGGCCCGATTTTACACACCCATTGTTTGAAGCAATAATGCTTCAAAGTAGTTTACAATCAAAAAACAGTGTTTTTTAAACAAAGATCTATGAAAGCAAATTTCAGCAAAACATTAAATGTAACAGTTAAAGGAACAGTACTTGCCTTGTCGGGCGCGTTAGTACTGGGAGGAATTGGATGTAAAAAGAAAGACAATAACACCACCACACCCCCAAGCTACCAACAAGTGAACCTTGTTTCTGACACCGCCGGTTATGGCGCGGCAAGAACCGATGCCCTATTAGGCAATGCGTGGGGTATTGCCATCGGCCCTACAGGTGCATTCTGGATTTCCGCCAATCATTCAGGCTCATCTGTAATTTATGGCAATGATGGCGCTCAGTTACGAGGGCCAATAACAACACCATTTGGCGGTGCTCATGCCGGGGCGTCACCTACAGGCGTGGTATATAACAGTACCACAGACTTCCTAATTCCAGGCCTCGGTGCAAGTACATTCATCTATGCGACCGAAAATGGAGTTTTGACAGCCTGGAACTCAAGTACAGGAGATAGCTCTATGCTAGTCGCTAGCCGGTCAGCTGTAAGTGCCGTCTATAAGGGGTTGACAATTGCAAATGACGGCGCATCAAATTTCATCTATGCAGCCGATTTTCACAATGCAAAGATCGATGTGTACGACAGAAACTTCGCCTATGTAACCACTAAACCGTTTACAGACCCAAATATTCCCGCTGGCTATGCTCCATTCAATATAAAAAATATCGGCGGTCAATTATATGTCACATACGCCAAACAACTTGGCCCGGATAATAAAGATGATCAGGCTGGAGCCGGCAACGGATATGTAGATATCTATACCCCGGCTGGGGTGCTGGTAAAGCGTTTTGCATCTCAGGGAATGTTAAATTCACCCTGGGGTATAACGCAGGCTCCAACTGCATTTGGACAGCCAGCTAACGCCGTTCTTATCGGAAACTTCGGCGACGGACACATCAATGTCTATGACGTGAACGGCAACTACCAGACGCAACTAATGACCAATGGTACTGTGATCAGCATTCCAGGATTGTGGGATATCACCTTCAATACTGTATCTCCAGCTGACCCTAACAGGTTATATTTCACCGCTGGTCCAGCCTCAGAAGCTCATGGTCTTTTCGGTTACCTAAAGAAAATGTAGTAACAACAACGACAATCAATAAATTAGCCACCGTGTAGGTGGCTTTTTTATTTGATGTGATTTGACAAATAATCTTCAACATCGCCAGATCAAATAATTCCATTTGGACAGCACAAAATTGCCTTACCAAATTTCATCATATCCTTTGTAGACAGATCCGCACCGGTCAAAAAATCCCCATGAAATAAGCAATGCCAGAACACTGTGAGACAAAATTTCAAATTAGCGAAAAGTGAATTCGTGGAATCTTTTGCAGGTTTCAACGTACTCCTGATGCATGTGTGGCTTCATTATATAATCATTTGCTCCAAGATTCATGCAAATGTCCCTTTCTATTTCATTAATTGAGGTGGAAAAAATAATCACAGGTATATTCTTAAACTCCAAATCCTCCTTTAGTTTTCTTAGCGTGCCGGTCCCACCTAACTTGGGCATATTCAAATCAAGTACAATGAGCTTTATAAACTCCGAACCACAGTCCTTTAAATAATCGATAACAAGTGAACCGTCTTCAACAATTTTAAGATGATCAAATCCGATTTCCCTGAAGGTTTCGATCATTATATACCGGTCGTCAAAATCATCTTCCGCAACCAAAATCTGTGGTTTAGAACTCATTGGCAATTTATTAGATTATTTTAAAACAGTTTGGCGCAAAGGCAACGTCACTACAAAATTAGCTCCGGCATTGAGTCTCCCTTTGGCTGTAATTTTTCCACGGTGAATGTCTACGATCTTTTTACAAATAGCCAGCCCTATGCCGGTACCTGTAAATTTTTCACGTGAGTTTAGCCGTTGAAAAATATCAAACATCTTCTCGATATACTCCTCATCAAATCCTATGCCATTATCTTCGAACGATAGTTTCAGGTAGCTCTCAACTACCTCACCAGACAACGAAATTATGGGTGGAACATCTGCACTGGAAAATTTCAGAGCATTTGACATTAAATTCTCAAAAAGCTGCTTAAGCTGGGTTTTATTCCCTTCAATTAATGGTAAATCGGTCACGTTAATGACGGCGGCTTTCTCATTGATACTCATTTCAAGGTCAACAAGTACTTCTTCAACCAATTGGTTTAAATTAACTTCAACAAAATTGTCCTTTTCGACAATAGAATAAGCTAAAATATCTTTGATCAAGATCTTCATTCGATCAGCTGACGAAATAAGACTATTAAAAAACATCTTCGCCTCATCGGTTAACGTTGCGCCGTATTTTACATTTAACATATCGCTGTAAAATGCTATTTTGCGTAATGGTTCCTGAAGATCATGTGCTGCGATATAAGCAAATTGTTTCAGTTGGTTGTTACTATAATCTAATTGACTAATTTTTTGTTCCAATTCACTTTGTGTTCTCTTTAACAGAACGTTATCTGTTAACGTTTGCTCTATTACCTTTTGGGCATGAACATCGACTAAAAAAGTATTTGTTCCTTTTACTATACCATCTTCACCCAATATCGTTATGGTCACTCCCGTGTGCCAACGATATTCATCTGTTGCCTTCTTTTTTAGCCTTCTTTCCGGGATAACTGTAACAAGTTCTTTAGAACGGTTTTGCCAATTTTTCCATATCCCTTCAAAATCATCGGGATGTATAATATTGCGCCACTTGCTTTCACTAATCTCCTCCCTTCTTTCGCCAGTGTAATCACTTACCCAACTATTTGCATAGGTCAGGGTCCCCTCTGTGTCCATTGAGAAAATCATAATAGGCAGGGAATCTGTGAGCGCCTTGTATTGCTGTTCACTTTCACGCAACTTATCTGCCATCGCAATTAATTGGCGATTCTTGCGCTTGATTTCCTCATAAGGCGATACATCCAGTTCGGTATTGAGATTTGTACGCCACTTTTCCATTACCGCAGCATCAATTCGAAGCGTTGCCGGTAAACGAAAATGCAGTTCTATTTTATTGCCTGTTGGGGTCTTCGCGGAACTGATAATGGGCACCAGCCGCTTTGCATAGGTATACCCTTCATCCTTACCTTCCGAAAAAAACTTTCTATTGTCTTCCAGTGTAGCGGTAAGGAACTTAACGCTTTCGTTCCTATCAGATATACATAAAGTAAGGCAAGGACCATGCTTGCCGTGTATAGCACTCCTTGAAACTTCCGATACTGCAGTAGCGAAGGTTGTTTGCGACGGCAAGGTTAATCCAACCAAATCTGCCAGCCTCATAGCTTGTTTGTACGCTAGGATAAGATCCATTTCGTTCTCGAGTGCTATCGAAGTTATTATATTCATCTTATGCATTTATTCTCGAAATAAGCACTGCCATATCATCGGTTTTGCGACCAAAATCTTTATAAATTGCAGCAGCAAGTATGGACAGATCACATCTGAATATGCCTGTATACTTATTGAGTTCCCAACGTGTTTTTATTCCATCAGAACACATTATTATGGTTTGCCCACGCTCATGTTTAACTACTTGCTCGCTTAATGTATTTGGAATGTTCATGCCAACTACACCGTTATAAGACATATAATTTCTGGATGTAACAAGATGAGACCTGGTAGCAATATTTCCAATACCACATATATTCCATTGCCGTTCCTTAAAATTGTAAACAGCAACTGTTGCCACCAACCCCCTTGTCTTTTTAGTGACGGAATGCAAATACCGGAGTGTTTCAGCAGGAGAATTTTCATTTGACAATTTCAATGCGGCAATAGCAGTTTGAACAGCAGCATTAGCTTCCGGGCCATGGCCCAGCCCATCACCCAGGAATACCCTCAGGCAGTCTGGCATAAGGTCGTTGTACGCACCATCCCCACTTACTGTCTCCCCTGGTTTAGGCACAATTACTGACCTGACCTCCGCCAAAGATTTCTTTACAAAAATTGAGGGCTCATCAATATATACACGGGAAAGCACTATTGTTCCCCAATCCCTTAGGGAATAAAGTTCAAAAGTGTCTGACAACCTTTTAATTGCACCCAGTCCCTGCCCCAATGTATTAGATGTAGACATTCCATCTTCAGTCATACGAATTGAATCGCTCATGCCGGGGCCATTATCTATACTTATTAGCTCAATCGCGGCATTATTTTCGTCATTGAAAATGCGCACAAGAATCTCTCCACCACCGCCATGCTTAATAAGATTAGATGTCATTTCAGCTACTATGATATCTATTTCCGCTATTTTTTTGGCATTGAATCCGGCATTTGATGCTATTTTATGAATCTCCTTCTTTAATATGGAAAAATAACTGCGGTCTTCCGCATTAAAGCTAGTGTGTGTTGTACTATCCATTTTTCCATTTAATTATCATTACTGTTGTCCCTTCTCCTACCTTACTTTTTATATCAAATTCGTTGACTAACCGCTTAGTGCCCGGCAAGCCAAGGCCAAGGCTTTTGCCTGTGGAAAATCCGTCCTTCATAGCCTGTTCAATGTTTGGAATGCCCGGTCCCTTGTCGGAAAAAGTCAGCCTTATCCCATTTTCACGTCCCTTGCTTATTACTTCAATGATCGTTTCCCCGCCATTTCCATAACGCAGCATGTTACGCACAAGTTCGCTTGCTGCGGTAATAAGTTTTGTCTGATTTACTAAACCCATGCCAATTTTAACCGCATACTCTTTAACCCGGTTTCGGAATGGCACAACGTCTTGCTCCTTGTTTATCAGCATTGCATCTTTATTCAGAACTGTCAAGGGTGTAGTCAGTATCGGAAGCAACAGTCTCTTTTCCATTAAACAGTATTTTTTTGCGTAAAAGCTCCATACCTCTTTCCACATTAAGTGCTGTATGTACGCCTGTTAATGGTAAACCTAATTCTACCAGTGTAATGGCGACAGCTGGTTGCATGCCAACTACTATGGTTTCGGCATCCATAATTTTGCACATGTTGGCTATGTTTCCAATAATTCTTCCCATAAAGGAATCAACTATAGTAACTGCCGAAATATCAATAAGGACTCCCTTCGCTTCCGTTTTTCGCACCATTTGTATGAGGTCGGCCTCCAGATTGAGGGCCAATCTGTCATAAAGGTCTATTTGAATAGTTACCAATAGAAATTGGCCCATTTTTAGAATAGGTATTTTTTCCATTTTCGCTGTGTTAAATATTTTTGTTGACAAATCCCTTTTTCCTGACTTCCAATTCCAAAATAGAAAAGGCATGTTTCAGTGCATTTTCCAAGGTTGACTTTGTAATTATATTAGACAAATCAATACCTAAATGCACAATGGTTTGTGCAATTTCAGGACGAATACCACTAATAATACACTCGGCTCCCATAAGCCTTGTAGCACTTACCGTTTTTATGAGGTGTTGTGCAACTAATGAATCAACGGCCGGCACTCCAGATATGTCTAGAATTGCTATACTGCTTCCGGTATTCACTATTTCGCCCAACAAATTTTCCATTACAGTTTGGGTGCGGGCACTATCTAACGTACCAATAATTGGCAAAGCAAGAATGCCATCCCAAATACGAATCACGGGGGTTGATATTTCAGTTATTTCATCGGTCTGGCGAAGTATCACCTCTTCTCTTCCCTTGATGAATGTCTCAAAAGTCACAATTCCAAAGGTGTCAATTAACCTGCCTATTTTCATGGAAACTTCATACAACTGAATTGGATCATCCTTAAGTTCCTGTTGCAATATAGACATCAAGGTATCTTTCAGGCTATAGATATACAGTCCGGTCTCTCTCGATGAAAACCCTTGTCTTGCACGTGTAATAGAAATGCCCCCGAGTATCTCAAATACTTCTCCAAAGTCGATTGTGTCTATATCTTTCAGGCCTTCATCGGTGAGTTTCCTGAGTAATGCATCTAACAATTCTTCCGATTGAGCGCGAATATCTTCGTTACTCATGAGATCTTCGCGCAAGGCTGCATCTGCCATTTGATTCTTCATCCACAGATCAATGATCTGCTTTTTCTTTCTCAGAAACATTTTTAACTATATAAATTTCATGGGCAACAATTTGCCCATGTAAGCAGTAAATGTAACCTAAATAAATTGAAAGGATTTTAAAACTAACTAACTGACCGGTCAATTTAATTACAGTTACTTAAACTATTATTATTGTTAAGGCAGAAAATATCATGCCACCAACCAAACGCTCATTCCAAAACCGGAATTTAACTAGTTGTAGGCCAACTTTTTCAAGCAATAAGAGCCCGTGGCAAGACCCTTGTTTCGTGTCAAATTGATTTGGTTGGTATTGGCCTCTCAACAAAAGGAAAACCCTAAAGGGCTTTTTTGAACAAGAGATCCAAATCTTGTGAAACGGTGCTTTTGAAGTAGTTCCGGGCATTCAGAATCGTCCGCTATTACTGCGGGGCATAAAAAAAAAGGAACCCAAAACGGACTCCTTTTTTTTCATATTCTCGGCCGGGCACTGAAAACTTTATAATATCTTATTCTATTTGATGCAACTAATCACCGGACGAACTTATTGACATACTGACTATACAACATTGGGTATTAGAGTTAATTAAGGTGAAATAAAGGCACGACCTTTTTGCCACCTATGTATTTTTCTACTCATCCACGTTTCAACGCGGTTGTATTTTGTTGGCGTTTGTAACGCCTGTACAACATACTCGCTTGGAGCGAGTTTGAGGCGTAAACAAGTGCGCGACAACTCGTGTCAACCGAAATTCCGGCAGTTTGTAACCGCCCTGCATTGGCACCTACGTCTATTATTACAGCCTATTGTCCCAATTTAGAAGTTACAAAAACCAATCAAAATATAATTATTTTTTCATTATATATATTGCCATCAATTTTTGCTCTCAGCAGATAAGTTCCTTTTGCAATACTACCCCTGTCAAATTGCACATAAACTACCTTTCCAGGATGCAATTCAGCAACAATCCTTCCGGTCACATCCATAAGTGTCAAAATAACTGTATTGGCATCAGGCGGTATTTTTACAACAAAATCGCCCTGATTAGGGTTTGGGTAAACAAGAAAACCTTCTGCACCAGCGCCACCGGCAATTGGCAAAATCCCGGTATTGCAATCAGCCGCTGTTTTAACATACATAAAATGGGTAGCATAAGCGGCGCCACAACTATTGGTAACTGAATAGGATATCGTTACACTACCTGTCGATACCCCGGTAACTTGTCCGGTTGTGTTTATGGTAGCGACGGCTGTACCACTGCTACTCCAGGAGCCACCGCCACTGGAATCAGCCAGTGTAATAATTGCTCCAGGGCAAACACTATCGGCGCCCGTAATTGTGCCCGAAGCTGGTAACGGATCAATACTGACCGAGTAAGTCGCCACATCAGTACCACAACTATTTGTAACAGTATAGCTTATCATTACGACACCGGCACTAATTCCGGTCACTGAACTGCCAGAAATAGTAGCAACTGACGTTGAACTACTGCTCCACGTTCCACCAGTCGCGGTTGAGCCAAGTGAGATAGTTCCGCCAACACAAACCGCAGGCGCACCAACGATTGTACCCGCTGATGGAAGCGGGTTAACAGTTACGGTTGTTGTTGCAACATCTGTACCACATCCATTAGTAACGGAATAGGATATAATTGCTGTTCCAGCAGAAACGCCAGTTACGACACCCGCAAAAACCGAAGCTACAGAAGTGGCGCTGCTGCTCCATGTGCCACCAGTAGCCGTCGAACTAAGGACCGTGGTTGCGCCGACACAAACGCTTGTTGTGCCAGATAAAGAGCCTGCGAAAGGGGGAGGGCTTACCGAAACCGCAATAGTAGCAACGTCACTACCGCAGCTATTGGTAACCGTATAGCTAATAATTGCGCTACCAACAGAAACGCCTGTAACAGTACCTGCTGAAACTGTAGCAATTGAAGTGGCACTGCTACTCCAGGTGCCACCAGTAACCGTTGAGCTAAGTCCAGTTGTAGCACCAATGCAAACAAAAGGAGTACCCGATAAAGATCCGGCCGTAGGAGACGGGGTAACAGTGACAGTAGTTGTGGCGAAAATGGTGCCGCAGGCAGCGGTTACAGAATAAGATATTATTGCAGTGCCCGCAGCTACACCGGTAACGACTCCGGAAGAAGAAACAGTTGCCACGCCAGCGCTGCTGCTGGTCCATGAACCTCCGGGAGTTGAATCCGTAAGCGCGATGGAAGATGACGGACATATTGCAGCACTACCTGTTATCGGCATAACACCAACGGTAACAATAATGCTCACCGAACATGAAGACGTCGTGTAATATATAATAGTAGACCCTATTGAAAGACCGGTTACTATACCTGCTCCGGAAACGTTTGCAATAGCAGTATCATTGCTGCTCCAGGTACCGCCTGAAACTGCGTTGCTCAAAGTCGTAGTTCCGCCAACCGAACAAATAAACGTAGCTCCTGTTATAGGTGCGCCGCAACTTGTACCAAATACATAATCGCCTGCAGCGCTACTTAAACCGATTCCCGAAGTTACCGACGAAGTATATGGCGAAGATGTATTTGCCGCTGTAATAGCTGAACTCAACCAACTGCCTGCTGTAAATTTCTGCATGGAAAATGAACTATTGCTACCGCCAATGATATCAGCATAATTGTAGGTTGCAGTTGGAACTAAAGTTGCTGGCCCGGCGGCAGAATAATTTGTTATGCGCCAGTAGTGATTTGTAATATTTGAGGTTAGTATTCCAGATGAACTTATCGATGGATGCATTCCGAGATTGCATGAAACTCCGAGAGATCCGGATGTTCCCGCGCTGCTCAGGGCAAAATTCATCGGAGCGTAACTGGTATCACCGACCTCAAAATTAACCGAAGTAAAACCGGAAATTGTTTTAATAAGTGTGCCGTCTACAAAACTTGCTGCACCGGCTCCTGTTACTGCCGATGTACTGCCTGGGGCAGAAAAAGTATGTGAAGATGTATGTAGTATACCAGCGACGAAAGATAATGTACCTGTAGTCGCTGTCGTCTGTGAAAGGGTCACTCCATAACTATTATTTATTACGAGTAATCCAGGTGAAGTGAGTGACACGGGCAAATACGATCCTGTAACCTGTGCGACAGTACCATTATATATATAAACTGCGCCAGTATGAAACGTTCTGGCGCCCGAGGTAGTTATATTTCCATTGATACCTGCAGCATTTGCAACCACTAATGTTCCTGAACCATTCAATTTAAAAATACCGGTACCATTTACAGCATAGGCCGCCGGGCATATTAGTTTTCCATTTACAGTCATACCATAGGTAGGCGACGCGCCGGTAGATGAACTGAAATTATTTACGAGCTGTGCAAAACAACCAGTATCGATGAATACATTCGTCCTTGACCAGGAACCAGAACTTGTGTTCTCTATAAGCATGGTGCCCGACGAAGATGGCATAGCCAAATGAACAGTATTGAAGCCTGCTGTCCCGCTATTTGTCATTGAAGAGGTTCCGGTAATACTACAAATGCCAAAGAGGTACATATTGATTTTTGCCACTGTCCCGGAAAAAGCAAATGAACTCGATGCCATGTTAAAGTTTCTGTGCGCATATCCGTTCAAAGTCGGTGAATTGCCTGAAGCGGAAATAGAGTCGTTCGTGAAATTCAAATCACCGGCCGAATTAATATTTACTACCGGTACCGTTCCGTAAATTGTGAACGAATCGGAAATAAAGTTTGCCGTATCATAAGCAGTAAAATTAAAAACAGGACCTGTCCCCGTGAACGACAGTCTTGTATTTGAAAGGTTTGCAGCGCGGTAAAGGTGATAATTAATGGTGGCGGAATTACTGGCTGAACGTATCGCACCTCCGGTAGTTGTAAAAGTACCGTACACATCCAAATCGAATCGTGGTACAGTACCATCGCATTTCATAGTCCCTCCGCTTAGCAGGAAGTTTCCGCCAACAGTTAGGTAGCGTTTTGGCGTATTCGCTGTTTGCGTAAAAGCGCCCCCGTTAATGGTAAAATTACTGTCTACATGAATTACCTGAACTGCCGAAGTGGCACTGAAATAAAAAGAGCCTGAATTCATAACAAAATTGCCATGGATATTTACTGTGTCATTTGTGCCATTCGTGCTATGAATAAAACTGCCTCCGTTGATGATAAAATCACCGTTTACATTAAGTGTTGTTATGGATCCGTACTGGGTTACAAGTTTTCCAGTCGGAGCAACTATGAGCGTTGACGGCGAACTGGACGAAGATCCAACTGTCCAGACTGCACCTGAGGGTATCCAAACACTGTCCTCTACGATCCAGGTATCGCCGGATGTGGCAAAACTGGAGGGTGACGCAGATCCATTTGTCCAGTTTGATAATGTAGTTGCACTCGCTACCGAGACTGTACGCCATGTAGTTGCGAATGATGCGAGCGGCAATAAAACGATCAACAACATAAAAACAAACCGCAGGGGCAGGCACAGCAGCTTCCGAACTAAAGCAAATTTCAATTCCATATTATTTGTTTTCAGCGACGAGTGAAATATAATGGATAAAATTATAACTCTTTCCGACAAATACAAAGCAATGTTTTCGGTAGGAAAGTCGAAATAAAATAAGAAGGAAAAGTAGGTCTTATGGAGTACCAGGAAAAGTCAGTGAACCGCACGGAACTGCGGAAGTTTCCAATGTTCAATATTTATTCAAACAATCCAAATCAAATGCATCATTAACCAAACATAAAAAAGCCTTGCAATCTATTGATGTACAAGGCTTTCATTTTAAAGCGTAGTCCCGGCTGGATTCGAACCAGAACAAACAGTACCAAAAACTGTTGTGCTACCGTTACACCACAGGACTAACAAAATCGTGTAAGGGAGTGCAAAAGTACAAAGGGTATTTAGAAATTCCAAAAATATTTTCCGCCTCTAGA
>CANCOG010000086.1 GCA_947379685.1 Flavipsychrobacter stenotrophus
CCCGCACCAGTTCTGTATTGGTAAGGCACTACAATATTCAAAAGCCATTAACGCCATACCACCAGCATAACGAACATAAGGTGCTTCCTCACCTTCTTGATCAGATGAAGGGTGGAAAAACGTTTGCATTGATCACAGATGCAGGTACTCCAGGTATATCTGATCCAGGCTTTTTATTGGTCAGGGAGTGTATAAAAGAGGGAGTAGCGGTTGAATGTCTTCCTGGTGCAACAGCGTTTGTGCCGGCCCTTGTTCAGTCAGGTATTCCATCTAATCGGTTTGTTTTTGAGGGCTTTCTTCCGCCCAAAAAAGGAAGGCAAACAGTATTGAAAAAGCTGGCCGAAGAAGAGCGGACTATAATTCTCTATGAATCACCACACCGGCTGGTTAAGACTCTTCACGAATTTGCCACTTATTTCGGGGCAGACAGGAAAGCCGCCGTTTGCCGTGAACTCACTAAAATGTTTGAAGAGACGAACAAGGCGACGTTAGCCGAACTTGCTGCCCATTATGAGGCACACCCACCGAAGGGGGAGATCGTTATTGTTATTGAAGGGAAAGAGTGACGGTTAGTTTCTGATCAATTAATTTCGGCCTCAGCATTCTGGCTCAATATAGTGCGAGCAAAAGCTGCTTGTTACATTAGTTATCCGGCCGATTGACTCCCGGATACCTATACCTGCCGGTACTCCACCAATAACCCAACTTCCCAGAATTGGATGTTTTCCGTCAAACTCAGGGAGTTCAAAATATTCCTGATATACATAGCCTTCTTCGCCATACTCTCCATCGGTTTCTTCAATTGTTGCTCCTCCAACCACAAGGCTCACATTCTCGCCCTCTCGGGAAAAGATTGGTTTTTTTGCATAGCTGGGAGGTAATGGGCCGGTATTACCAGTTGTACATGACAATAGGTAGGGCGAATCGGGAAACAATTCATAAATATACTTGAGCATCATTTTGTTGGAAAGTACTGCTTTATATGGTGGCTCTATCCAAAAGCAAGTATCTCTGTTGGTGACCAGGTATGCCCCAAAGTCCTCATCAAACAACCATTCGTAAGGGTATATTTTGAAAATATTGCTGATTGGGTTTCCTTTCGCATCTAAAAATTTACCTCGATCGTCAAGGCCAATATCGTCGATGAAAATAAAATCAGTTTCGAGCCCAGCCTGTGCAGCTGCATCCTGCATATACTTTACCGTCATAAAGTCTTCAGAATTATCGGGTGCCGTAAAATGGAGTTTGCCCGGGAGCAAATTCGGTCCACAGTTTTTTATATGAGCGACAAGTTGCTCGTGTATTTTATTAAATTGGTCGAGCGAAGGGTCATAATCCTGTAACCAAAACCACTGAATCACACTTGATTCGAGCAGGAGGGTAGGCGTATCGGCATTAAACTCCAATAATTTAACCTGCCCATTGTTGAATCCCAGGTCAAAGCGTCCATAAAAGGACGGCTGTTGATTGTTCCACGACCATTCTATGAGCGGGCCATATTCGTCAGGAATAAAAAACTCATCCCAGAGTTTGTGCTTAATAACGTGATCAGCGACGGCCATGCACATGGTATAGATCTCGGCAGTGGCCTTTTCTATTATTTCAATCTCAGCCATGGTAAAACTGTATACCGCTGATTCGTTATAATAGTTATCGTCCTTATAGAATAAAAAACCCTGCTCCATCATTTTCTGTTCCCAATTGGGCCGGGGGATGATAGGAATTCTCTTCATATTACCTAAGAATGTGCTGAATGGGTTGTACTGCGCAATGTTCCTCCAAAACCCTGTGTGCGAGGCCCGAAATTTGTTGCTGCCTTGGGTGGCTCTGTATTACCGCCTTGCCCATTATTTCTTGGTCCAAATGTTTGCCCCCCGGGAGGTATAGGAGTTGCACGGTGACGGCCGAATATCCTGAAAAATCTAAAAAAACCGTGGTGGCGAACAACAGCGATAGGCTGTTGCCAGGCGGTGGTAGTGTCAGATGTTCCCGAAAGTGAATCATTCTTGCTCCTGCTTTCCTGTTGAGTTGAAGTTACCTCTTGTGCCTTTGTGGTTGCAGATGTGATCGCAGCCAAAAACACAGCAGTTAGCATAACTTTTTCCGATCTTTTCATGATTACTAATGTAAACGATAGCTATCAAATATCGTGCAAAAAATACCAAAACCAGAAAGAATTTTCGCTACTTGTTTCCGGAAGCTTTAATCCATAAGCATTTGTTAAACCGCCCTTAATTTATCTTACGTGGCAAACGTATAGCTCTGAATTCACGTCTACTTATTTGAGATTGAGCGTGAACTGTAATTTTTTCTGGTTTAAAGGTAACGAGAAGAGTGGTTTAACTTCGATTTCGAGATGTTATTGTGCTTTTAATTGTTAAAGTGAACCAGCAATATTTTTTCCCTTGCCTGCGTTTGTTCTTTGTGTGGGAAATAATTCTTTATTTAGCGCAACTATTATGATACAACAGATAAAAGATATCGTCAACGCTTCAATAGAAGTGAAACAAAAAATAGTTTCGGACCCAGTTTTGTTGAATAAACTTGAGGAAGTTATTCCAATTCTGGTTGGTGCCTTTTCTAATGGGAAGAAAGTACTTTTCTGCGGAAATGGTGGCAGCGCTGCCGATGCGCAGCATTTGGCTGCTGAGTTCAGCGGCAGGTTTTATGTAGACCGTGAGCCTTTGCATTCCGAGGCATTACACACCAATTCATCTTACATGACGGCTGTAGCAAACGATTATAGCTATGATGTCGTGTATAGTAGAATGGTGAAGGCAATGGGGAGACCTGGAGACGTACTGATAGCTTTAAGCACTTCTGGTAATTCTGTTAATATTATCAAGGCAGTAGAGCAAGCTAAAGAAATTGGCATGATTACTGTTTGTTTAACTGGTGAGAGTGGAGGTAAACTGAAAAACGCCTGCGATTTTCTTTTAAATGTACCGAGCAGCGATACCCCAAGAATACAGGAATCGCACATTATGATTGGTCATATTATTTGTGAGTTTGTGGAGCGACAGTTATTTGATAACAAGTAGAAATTTGAAGAATATGACTTTTCTGAATAAAAAACCCGAAATCGATAATACCTGGACCTTATTCCTGGACAGAGATGGAGTGATAAATGTGGAGACAGTTGGCTCTTATATAACAAATTGGGGGGAGTTTCAATTCCATGATGGTGTTTTGGAAGCGTTGCGGGGCCTGGGGCAGTTGTTTGGCAATGTAGTCGTGGTAACAAATCAAAGAGGAGTAGGTAAGGGTATCATGAGCACCGAATCTTTGCGTGAAATAAATAGCAATATGTGCAGTGCTGTTGCTGAATTTGGTGGACGCATTGACAAAGTATACTCTTGCACCGCCGTTGCTGATTCCGATCATAACCGCAAGCCCAACGTTGGTATGGGGCACCAGGCGCAGCAAGATTACCCTGAAATTGATTTCAAACGCAGTGTAATGGTGGGTAACAGCCTGAGTGATATGGAGTTCGGTAAGCGACTTTCTATGCATACAGTATTTCTAACCAGCAAGCACGAACCTTTTACCTTGCCACATGATGTCATAGATGAACAATTTGCTTCGCTAAATGACTGGGTCAATACCCTAACTGCTGCAATGATGGTGGGGTAGAGAGAGTTTGAAATTTTCTGCCTTGCGATTGCAAATATGGAGATATCTGAATTGGATTTTCCAACAGTGGGATTTGTGAATTTCCGTACCCTATAAACCATCTTTTACTGTATATTTGACCAATAATTACAGGCTTGGGCGTCTCCTGCGTTCCAGCATGGTTTAACCAGTACCACAAGCGAAAAGATTAGTCTATGAGAATTTCCTCCAAACAAGCATTAAGCGCAACTGCTTTAAGCCTGTTTTTTGCTATCAGCGCCCCTGTTCAACAAGCTACTGCACAGGTCGATAATTCAGGTACAAGCAACCTGAATTACAACGGCCAGTATAAGAATGGAATCTATACCGATGCTTCATATGACAATATGAACATTACCTATGCTGATTTTTATGATAACCTGGCCAATTACGGGCAGTGGATCGATGATCAGCATTATGGATATGTCTGGAGTCCTGATGTTCCGTCAACCTTCAGACCCTATTATACCAACGGGTATTGGGCTATGACAAACTACGGTAATACCTGGGTTTCAGAATATCAGTGGGGTTGGGCTTGCTTTCATTATGGCCGCTGGACGTTCGATGCCTATTATGGCTGGCTTTGGATACCAGGAACCACCTGGGGACCAGCTTGGGTTAGCTGGCGTAGTGGACCCGGGTATTTTGGCTGGGCGCCCCTTGCTCCGGATTATGAATATTCAGAATCGGAATTAAAGCAATACAACTGCCCAAAGGATTGGTGGATATTCATTCCTCCGCAATATGTCCACGATGCCAATTACTATAATTTTTACTCAGGCCCATTAGGCAACAGCAATATAATTAAGGCAACTAAGTTCAATAATAATGTATACGTCAATAATGGTGTAACTTATTTTCCTGGTCCTACCTCTGTGCAAATTGAAAAGATCACTGGAAAGCCCGTGAAAATAATGAAGTTGCATAATGCGGGTGGTCCTCGCGCTCCTTTTGTTCATAACGATTTGATCAAAATGTTCAGGCCAAACGAGGTGAAGGCTACTGGTCCTAATAGCGAACCCTTAGTACCGCCAAACCCAATTACTACCGGCAGGGCAATTTCAAAACCGGAAGCTGTTAATGTAAATGCCGGGATGGCCCCTGCGTTCAAAGCAGATCTTCCCGGATATATCAATAATTCCACAAGGCAGCTGGTCCCAACTAAAAACTATACTAATAACCTGAACGCAGGAGGAACCGGAAATGAAGTACACAGAGCTGATAAGACTGAGTACAAGACGGATATTATGACCCCGGAACCACAACGCAAGCCAGGGCCTTCTTCCATTCCCGCGCCTAAAAAGGTTAATACTCCTGCTCAGGGCACCCAACGGCCGGAGCCTGTGACCTTGCCACAGCGCGAAGACCCAAATAAATTGCCGCCAGCTACTCAGCACAATGATCCGACGCCAACTTTGCCGGCACCTAGTCCTGATAAGCCAAAGCCAACACCAATGCAACACCCTGAGCCGATTCCACCTTCAAACAAGCATTAATGTACTTGTATAGATACTTATAGTAAAACGCCTGCAATTCAAAAGATTGCAGGCGTTTTATAAATGTGGAACTTAGGAACTATTTCTTTTGCTCATCAACCTTTTTCTGTTCAGGGCGAATAAAGGAGTAGACAATACCGGCGTTGACCTGACGGGAATTTGTACCATCGGTGTTAATACCGACGTAGTCCTTATCGTGCGAAAGCAAATCCTTAAAATGTCTGTCTAGCATAACACCTGCAAACATGCTGAGTTCCTTATTTAGGTGATACTCTACATTCAGGCGAACTGTGCCCATAATCGAAATACGACTTTCATGGGCTTCAAACTCGGACCCGGTCACAGTACGTGATATTGTATCCGATTTGTAGGTCATCAGGGTATTATAGCAAAAATTAATGCCAAATCCGGGTACTATTGACAACCGCTTCATTACAGGAATCTCAAAACTCACCGAAAGAGGGATAGAAAGATGCCAGGTAGTAAGACTTAATGTACTCACTGCTCCCCAATAATTACCTACTTGTGAGGTATAGCCAGTCCCGAAATAACGCAATCCTGCCTCAAAACGCCAGTCATCTTTTTTAACACCCAGGCCAACCATATAATTATTGTTGGCAATTTTCGATTCCTTGTTATAGCTTAATGGGGCCCGGTAAGTAATGCCAGCACCAAACTGAGGTTGTAAATAGGGTATTAATTGTGCATCGGTTGAAGCGGCGGCAAAAAGAAACAGAAAAATGGATATAATCTTCAATCTTGAAATCATGCTGCAAAATAAGCTTTTGAATGAAATTCAATCGATTCTGTGGGGATGTTTTTAAAAGAGCACTGCCGGCAAATGCCGGCAGTGGGTGGTTTTACAATTCGGTTTCAACGGTTTCCAGTTGTTCCACGGCATTGAATTTTTCCGGGTAAAACAGGTTTTCCAGACCCCTGATCAATAATGAGAGCAGGATAAAAAATAAGATGGCAAAACTCAGCATATCGCTTCCTCCTTTCCGGGCTTTTAATATAGGTTCCCTTATAATAGACGACGAAAAAACATGCCAGATTAGTAAAATAATGTTAAAGAAATGCAAAAATGAGGTTGCAATTGGTTGGCAATGAATAAAGTAGAAATTCCAAACTGCGTTTTTAAAAGTTGAATTCAGTCAATACAGCCACCTTTTTAGTCCGTTGATAAAAAAAGACCGAATATAGATAGCTGACCAACAAGCTATTCATGCACATAACGTAAAGCCGAAAAGCACTCGAAAAAAGTGCTTCATAGAATTGATAAACTAAATAAAGATGAAATCAACTGCCCCTTGAATACCAGTATTGGCCTACACCACGGTAATGTGCATTAAAACGGTGCCTGCGCCATGGTGTTCTGCGCGAAGACACGCAACTTGCGAAAAAAGACAATATTAATAACAGCGCAACAGCTTTTATGACTCTATGCTTCATAACGGTTCAAAATTAATAAAAACTTTCATTTTTCCTATAGGTCTGTAAAGGTTCTTTAAATACTTTATTTTGTTGGTTTCGTTCGGTTATATTGGTTGATAAAAGCCATATCAATAAAACGGTAAAAGACACCTTTATTGCTGTGCCATATCGTACTTTATCCCCAATTTGTTGAGCCAATAATCAACCCAATGTAAATTAACTGACTTTAGCTGGCTGTATGTCTCATAAAAATATACCTTGTGTTATAGTATACACCCTTCAATTTTGATAGGCCGGTAGTTTGTTTCACTGATATTGCTGTAGGAATTTATTGAAAAAAATCGTACATTTGATATTCACACTAAAACAGAATATATGGCTCCATTTGAAAGAATATTTATTTTGGAAGATGGAAACGAATTAAAAGTGCTCGTTACTGAAGGCACAGGTGTGTACAACATAAAGATTGCATCACTCGATTTCTCTTTTAAGATGTATAATCACTTCAACCGGGATGGAAGATTTAATTATTACAATGTTGATCCCGCTCGTATGCCGCAAGTACTCAAGAAGGAGTCTACGCTGCGCAAGGCACTTAACGAAATGATTGAGATGTACATAAAGCAATAATTGCACGTGGGTAACGTTGCGGTCAATTCGTTCTTTTACCAACATCAAAGCTTCATTTGATTGTAATCATTCTATAGAGGTATTGCTCTGGCTACATTTGTGACAGAAATAGCAATAATGATAATAGTCGACTTTAATGCGGTGGCCTGTGGCCTTAGTGGTTTGAGATGTGCCAGACATGGCAACATTGCTGATGCGATTCCCAGCGAAATTTCGGTACATTATACAAATGTATGCTGTGAGGAGTTTGAGACAGAACTCGATGCGGTATACGAAAAACTGATAAAACGCCAGATTGCAGTTGGATTTGAACGAATGTTTGAACGCAATGGAAAAGCTAAACTTACATTTTCTTTGGCCTCCAGGTATTCAGATGTGCGGGCAGGTTAAAAGCCTCACTCATACAGCGTCTGATTGGATGACAAAATCGCACCATATTTTTATGAATTCCCTATATACACTATGATGCCACACTTTTTAGAGTGTCGCATCATAACAATAATGTTCCTAGTTAAAAGGACTATTCTTCAGTTAGTTCTATTCTTTTTACCAACTTTCTGCCGTTGCTTTCAAAATTGATGAGGTAAATACCTGTGATTAAATATGGAGCTGATAAAGAAATGTCGGCACCATAAGTGCCCGAAGCATAATGGTGGTTGATCAAAACTCTTCCCTGAAAATCAACGATACTTACATTAAGATCTGATGTATTGTCGGCTGTATGAAATTGAATATTATTATTGCTTACAGGGTTAGGGTAGAGTGAAATATTGTCTATTCCACTGTTCAATTCTGTCAAACCTGTTGTAGGAGGGATATATTGTGTTGCACCTGTTGGTACAATATTGTGCCCGCCAGTTGGGCCTGTGTTTCCGGCCTGAACAGTACCGTAGTAGGTTGGCCCTAATACGAATGGGTATTGAGGTACCCCAGATGCATCAATTGTAACAAAGTACGCGTAAGTTCCACCAGGGTATTCCGGTGTTTTACAGGTTCGGCCGTTATGGACGTCAAGGTCACCTGCCCCCGAAGTATACACAAAATCTTCGCAGAAGCTACCTGCCGCATACGCCGACATTGTTGGACCGCCGGCCCTTGTAGTTGCCGTGGTGAGTACATAACTGCTGGTCATTCTTTTAATACCGCCTGTTCCATCGGCATTCGTATAGCCATAAGCGCCATAAACGGGGTAACCATCGAATGCATAACCAATAATAGGTGAGTGCACCGTTGTTGCAGTAGCATCATATAAGCACTTAGGATTCACGTGGTTATGGTAGCTGCCGCCCTGGTCGGGGTGACCCAGGCAAGCATCGAAACTGACGGCCTCGTAAACATATGCGTTACGATTCCAGGCAGCGGTTACACCCATTGAGTTACCAAAAGCATGTGTGGTAGTATCCCAATAAAAGCCATCACGTGGATTATATATTGTTACACCATTTGACCAAACTCCAGCTTTTCCCATTGGAACAGCTGTTAGGGTACCTGTGTTTGGAGTGGGGTTGAGTGTGATCTTAAAAGTAGCGTTCTGGTCGCTGGGTATGTTAGGATTACCTACCCATGGCCCGATATTATAACTGGGGATACTCGCACCCTTTATATAAGCATCAGTACTTGTGTAATACACACTTTGTATATTGGCAGGAATAGTGCCATAATGCGGAGTAGAACAGCCAGAACAGTTATAGCCTGTAAGTCCGGTTGTATTGATTACCCATGAGGTAACTGTTGGTCCCTGCGCCCTGCCCAACAGTGAAATACCCAGGAGGCCCGCAAGTAGTAGTTTTCTGATTTGCATAAAACTGAATTTGGTTGTGGTTTACGTTGTTACAAAAGTATAGACGTAGTAACTACCAAAATCCTTCGCGTAATGTAGAAAATTAAATGATTGGTGTCCTGGTAATTATTGGAAAGGCTTGATGGGCAGTATCTTTCGAATAGAACTTGAAAATTGGAAGTATGTTAGTAGAATTTATCTAACTGGAAATAATGCAATTCAAAAAGGGGATAAAATTCCATTCAGGGGCAAGATGCCCCTGTTTCCGGATAAAGATCTGCATTTTCAGGTTGCCTAATTGACCATTTTATCGGCACAGCAACTGCTGGCAAATGCATCTGGTTTTGCTTTAAATGCATAACCCATCCCCAGGATATATCCCATAGCCTCTTTCAGGGCTTCGTTGCTCTTGAACTGTGGGTTAGTATTGATATCAGCATGAACTTCCATATCTACATCGAACTTATTGAACAAATCGCAAAGTTCGTACGCAATTTCAATACTGTGCGCTACTTCCACCAGCATACGTTCCTTAATTGTATAAGGTTGCGTTGTTTTTTCATTACTGATAAACATGAACCCACCATGTTTTTCCCTCAGGAATACAATTACAGTTGCAAATTCAGTTTCACCAAAACGCACCTGTGAATCAGTGCCAATGCATACCTTTAATTTGTAACCCGCATTGGTTTCACGAACAATAGCATCCTCAACAGCCTTTTTCACAGGTAATGCAAGCGGTTCACCGCTAAATTTTCGCCATACCATTTGATGTACAGTTTAGTTACACTAAAGTTACATGTAAATACGTTACCATAATTTTAAGTCCATATTAATGAAATGTGAAATCAACATGTTGTTAACATGATTTTCTACGATGTGTATTTGGCAAATCATACCATAAATTCTGTGAATTCCAATGATCTTATTCCCAATTAAGTATGCCCAGTATATTGTTTTCGGTAAATTGCATCTATAATTACACATACGTGAAAATTACTTCCATATTTATACCATTGGTTTTCTTCTGCCTCGTGGGCTGCGCACAGAATGATGACCATAATTTCCATGCGCCGGGAAAGATCCCTATCGACAGCAAGAGATGGTATCAGGTCACTAACTCAACATATGGGATGGAGGAACTATTTGATAACAATCAATTTCAAAAACCCAATACGGGTTATAATAAGCTGGTGCCACATTATGACGCATGGTACCCATTGCTGGAGGGAGAGCAAATGACCATAGATAGCATCATGTTCTATTGCTGGCGTAACATCGACAAGAACCACCCGGTGACGATTTATGCAGTTCAGAAGGACTGGAAACGGGTGCCGATTGCTGTTTTTACAGGTGAAAGGGCGACAACCTGGGAAGGACCGGATCCGCAACAACCAGGAAAGTATGGACTAAAGCGGCCTGTTTCTGGTTTCCGATACCTGATAATCAATTCTTGGGGAGAGTTTCCCGGGGAGATTGAATTTTATGGTGCGTATACGGCGCCTAAACCTATGGGGGGATTTGAACCACCGTCATCACCACTCGGTAACTATTTCGGTGTGAACGCCTACGAATGGAATTTTGAAGATTCTAAAAATCCTGCGGACGTTGATACCGCCCGGCTTGGTCCAATAAAAAGCTTTTCCGGCGTAAGACATTATATGGACTGGCAGCAACTCGAATTGACTGAAGGTAAGTATACCTTTAACCCGGTAAGAAATGGAGGATGGAACTATGATGCTATTTATGGATGGTGCAAGGAGCAACATATTGAGTTACTTGCTTGCCTGAAAACTATCCCAAAATGGATGGAAGAAACTTACCCTGAAGGGCAAAGAAACAACGAAAATGTACCCGTTAAATTTGGAAAAGATCTTTCGGATCCAACCTCTTATATAGAACAGGCTAAGGTTGCATTTCAATATACGGCCAGGTATGGCAGCAATAAAACAATAGACATTGGCCTGCTCAAAGCCGATGCTACCGAACGCTGGCAAGGTGACAAAAAGAACGAAATAAAAGTCGGACTGGACCTAGTGCATTATATTGAATGCGACAACGAGCGAGATAAATGGTGGAAGGGTAGAGCCGCCTATCAGACATCTCGGGAGTACGCTGCAAACCTCTCAGCATTTTACGACGGGCATAAGGGCAAATTGGGGCCTGGAGCAGGTGTAAAGAACGCTGATCCTGCAATGATGGTGGTTATGGCTGGACTTGCAAATCCCGATCCGGGTTACCTGCGTGGGATGATCGACTGGTGCAGGGAATTCAGGGGATACAAGGCGGACGGGTCCATAGACTTGCCCTGGGATGTCATTAATTACCATTTTTACTGCAATGATGCTAATGACAATCCGGGAAAAGAACAAACAGTTGGTGTTGCTCCCGAATTGACAGTTGCAGGTAAAGTTGCCACTGAATTCGTTCAATTGGCCCACAGGTATGCAAAAGATATGCCTGTGTGGGTGACAGAAGCCGGTTACGACATTAACCCTGGTAGTACACAACGGGCAATAGCAATTAACAACAAAACGGCACTGGAGACACAAGCAGACTGGACACTGAGAACCAGCTTCTTATATGCGCGGTCTGGAATTCAGCGGGTGTTCTATTACCAACTATATGATGACAATGCAACCAGCAGCACAAAGTATGGGACTTCGGGTTTGATTGATTCCAATAGGCACCGCCGACCTGTTGCCGATTACCTGATGCAGGTTAAACAGCAGTTTGGGTCGTATAAATACGTTTCCACAATTAGCAGAGATCCGTTAGTAGATAAATATACCTGCAACAACCAACGGATGTATATGCTCGTTGTACCCGATCAAAAAGGCCGGACATCCAGCTATACCCTTGACCTCGGAAAAGCCAAAACAGCCTGTATTTACACGCCCAAGGCTGGAGATAATAAAATGGAACTGGCAAGAAAACGTACGACCGATGGCAAAATCATTTTATTGGTGTCAGAGACACCAATGTTTGTGACCGGAGAATAGTCAAATGACCGTTTGACCTATTTCTTATCAGCCAGGGAAAGAATATAACCTACCATTTTGTCGGCATCAGCTTGCGCAAGGCCGGGATGACCGCCCATTGGCGTTGTACCCCATACACCGCTACCACCAGCCATTACCTTGCCGGAAAGCAGCTTTATGTTCTCGGGCGTGTTTGGATATTTTGCGGCAATTTCTTTGTACGCCGGCCCAACTATCTTTGTCTCCGCCGTGTGGCAAGTGCCACAATCACTTTTTGACATCAGGGCAAGTCCTTCAGGTTCGTTAGAGGGAGGTGCAGGTTGGGAATCCTTTGGAGTGCTCTCAGCTCCGCCAGTGGCCTTTTCTGAGGAAGAATTATTGCAGGCAATAGCTCCGGTTAGTATTACTAAGGATGCGAATAAATATACTTTTTTCAATTTGCTGGTTTTGGTTGGTTGGGAAAATTGATTCGTTGGTTATTGACGTAAAACTAATCACTTTCTGTTATCGGTACTATAGCCATACAGAAAAGAAAAAGTGCAACTAAGTTCTTGACTTGTTGCACTTTT
>CANCOG010000087.1 GCA_947379685.1 Flavipsychrobacter stenotrophus
GCCTTCATGTTCTTCAGCAAATTCTTCAATCGCTTCCACAATATCTCCATACACCACGGAACTCGTTATGGACAATTGAGGATACTCGGCATGAAATTTAACCAGCTGTTCCTTCATGCTGTCGGTCGCCAGTTTTTCAGTATCCACAATGGGTGAGGGTACAGGCATGTCGCTAAACACAACAGGGAGTGAATAGCAATTTAGAACCATTACCTCAGCTTCAACAGCAACAGCCAGCTTACAGGCATAGTGAATTGCATTTTCGGCAACGTCGGAAAAATCGGTAGCGGCGATGATCAATGGCATATACTTGGTTTATTACAAAAATATCAAAAAAAGTGTGCCATGAGCATGATGAGGTACATATAATATATATCCTGAGAGGGGAAAGAGATTCACCAATCTCAGGCCTCCGTCCTTTGATTGGTAATCAGAGGCTAATGAAGCGATCTTCTTTATTTTGACTAACCTTCGGTTCGTGGGGGCTTTATTGTTTTTTTAAAGCTTAGGGTGACAATAAGTAGAAGAAGGGTGGTGCTTAAACTTGTGACTACACGTTAGTTTGGCATAGAATTTGCATTTACTTAACAAACCTCCTTATACCAAATCCAAATAATTTTTATGAAAAAATCTACCTGCTTGCTGCTTATTTACTTTATCCTGATCGCCCACAGTTCTTCAGCCCAGGGGTGGCAATGGGGCAGGAAAATGACAACATCAACCCCGCATGCGGAATCCTATTTTCCGGTGATGACAACCGACGGAGCCGGGAATGTATTTTGCGCATTTCATATAGGTGAGTGCACCACTGGTGTAACCACCCGTTTGGGTGCCTGTCAGGTGACGGATTCTGACGACGTAGCTCAGTTGATCATCACCAAAACCAATGGTTCCAGTGTTGTTAAATGGATGATCGGTACCCAACACACCAGTGCGACTGCCGTTAGCCTGACAACCGACAAAGACGGTAATTTATACATTTTGGGTGTATATGATCAACCCAATTGTACACTCGGAAATGAAACAATGCCGGGGGGCAGCGTAACCTATCCGTCAAACTGCATGTATTTTATGGCTATGGCCGACACAGCCGGGAACATTGTATGGATCAAAAATGTGGCCCCGACACTGGCATTTGCCACCTGGGTAACAGGTAAGCCTTCGGAAAAACATTATTTCCCGGAAGGGGGAATACACACCGACACTTCGGGAAACATTTATGTAGTCGGGAGGTTTTCCCAGCCAACAATTACAATCGGATCTACAACACTTACGTGCACAACTGGTAGCATTGGCGACAATATTTTTGTGGCAAAATATGATGCAACCGGTAACCCAATCTGGGCAAAGAACTATGGAGGCACTGCCTATTGCGGTGTATATGGGACTGCAGTTGACCCCACAGGTGAAATTTATATTGCGGGTTACATTGGTGCAGCGGATACTTTTTCTATTGGAACCCATTCAATTACAACCGGCTCGGATGCCGGCAATTATTTTGCAAAGCTTGATAATTCGGGCACCCCTGTTTGGGTAATAAATTCAGACAGTTTGGCCTACTTCAATCATATAGCAATTGATAAGTCAAAGAATGCATATCTGACAGGTTCCTACAGAAGTAGTAGCCTTATATTCGGTTCTTCGGTAGTTGTCAACAACAATCCAGGTAGTAACAGGGCTTTTTTGGCCAAATTTGACTCATCAGGCAACATCAAATGGTTGCGGGGCACCAACGGGAACGGTGAGCAAATCGGCAATATTGTTACAGTTGATGTTTGCGGCCACGTTTGGATGAACGGGAATTCACAAGCAACCGGGGTGTTTGTAGATACGGTTCATTTCGACACAAATACCCTCATCGCAAATGATACAACCTACACCGATATGCCCATGTTTATTGCTGCCTACGATTATTCAGGCAATATTTTACAATCCCTTGCTGTACCTACCAGCGGGGGAGGAGAGGTTGGTGCATATCACGTAATGCAAGGTATTGCAATCGATAACAAGGGGAGTTTCTTTATTGCCGGCGATTGGGGTAATTGGTATCAGCAAAATAAATTTGTGTTCGGTCATGATACAATGAAGAACGTTGATTCTACGTATTCATCCTTTTTCGTTGCAAAGTACACCTATGATTTTTCCGGCTGTTTTCCACTTTCAGAACCCCAAATCACTGATCCTAAGGCGGCAGCTAAGCTTTACCCCAATCCGGCTCATGACCAGCTGATCATCCATTTTGACGGATCAATTGTTCCCGGCACCAATGCCCGCATATTCGATATTACCGGGCGGCTTATGGCGATGTACCCCATCTATGACAATAATACTGTGGTCTCTGTTTCCGGTTTTTCGCCCGGCCTCTACCAATGTCAAATAGAATCGGGTGGTTTAATTACTTATGAAAAATTTGTCGTTAATCTGTAAGGCCTATTGTGAGCACATTAATGCCAAATGCGAAATCTTTCGTCCCGGATCGTCGGCTTTGTTAGCCGCAATGGTTTTAATATGCCCTGTTTCTGTTGTCAATTGCTTCCTGAGTTTCAGGCAATAGAAAGGAGAGCCCGGCGTAGACAAAGGATTGAGCTTGTTCTGCGACTGGCCGGAAAGTATCATTGTATTTTTGAAAAACAGTTGGGTAATCATCATTTTCGACCATTGCGTCCGCCAATATGGTCGCACCTTGTATTGCCAAACTACTGCCCATGCCTGTTGGGAAACCGGCACAGTGTGCGGCGTCACCAATCAATGCAATTCGCCCTTTTATCCATGACGACATTTTAATTTGGCAGATCTCGTCGAAATACAAGCGGTCAGAATCGGTCATTGTTTTGAGAATGTCCGGTATTTCCCAACCTTCACCTGAAAAATGGGCTGTATGTATTTGCTTGTGTTGGGTAGTATTCCGGTAGTCATAATCTAATTTTGGCGACCTGAATAGCAATATTGTATTACCCTTACTGCTGATTCCAGCCATTTTGTTGGGCATATTATACATTATGCCTGCATTTTGACCTTCAATATGTTCATCTGCATTGAGAACGGCAAAGTACGCACCACAGAAGTAATTAAAATTTTCTTCAGCACCAAAAACTAATTTCCTAACGTTAGAGTGTACTCCATCTGCCCCAAAAAGAAAGTCAAAATTCCTTGTTTGTCCATCTTTAAAGGTCACCATAACCTTTTCGCCATCTTGGTCAACAGTTTCGATAGTGTTGCTAAAGAGATATTCTATATCTGTACTTGCAGCTTCCCGGATGATTTGTATCAATTGATTTCTATGTATTTCAATATCCTGGCCCGAATCATCTTTTCCTAATCCGCTTAATGTGCCAACACATTCATTTTGAGCGTTCACAAATTCTATAGTTGTGATCAAACTCACTTCTTGTATTTTTTCCAGAATCCCCATCCGTTTAACTGCATCAAGTGCCTCGCCTCTAATATCAATTGGTGAGCCGCCAAGTTTCAGTCCGGCTGAAATCTCTACCACTGTAACTTTAAAGCCATAGCGATTTAGCCAATATGCCATTGTAAGTCCTGCAATGCTAGCGCCTGAAACCAATGCTGTTTTTCTCATGTTCCGTCTGAATTTTAATTTAGTTTGTTTTTTTACTATTCAATCTCAAGTACCTCCACATACCCCTCCGTTCCATTCACCCTGATTCGTTGTCCGTCCCTTATTAGTTTGGTAGCATTCTCTACACCAACAACGGCAGGCAAGCCATATTCCCGTGCGATTACCGCTCCATGAGTCATCATTCCGCCGACTTCGGTAACAAGTCCTTTTACAGATACAAATAAAGGTGTCCAGCTTGGGTCGGTAAATGTTGTGACCAATATGTCGCCTTCTTCTATGTCGGCATCTTCCATGTTTAAGATAACGCGGGCGCGGCCTTCTATAATGCCTGAGGAAACAGCCAGGCCCGCTATTGCTCCTACCGGCATGTCTTCCTTTTTGTAGGCGCCATTTAATATCTCGCCATCAGAAGTAATAACGCGGGGAGGGGTAAGCTTTTTATTTGATCTGTATTCGTCCTTTCGCTTCATGATGAGCTTGTCGTCTGATTTGTTAGTACGTACGACCTCGTGAAATTCTTCAAAAGTGAGGTAGAATACATCTTCTTTTTCGGGTATAACGTTTGCTTGCACGAGCCGTTCAGCCTCCTTAAGTAGTGCCAGTTTGTATATATAGTAGCGGCTAACTATGCCATACTTGGGATACTCACGATAGCCAATGAAGTTCCGCACCAGGCTGATCATTTCTTTTGTTTCCCTGGCTTTAAGCACTCCATCAGGTAGCTGCTCTAATCGTTCCAGTAATTCCTGTTCTTTTCTAATTGCTTCTTGCAACCCTTGTTCAAATTTTCTCTTGCCTGCATCGGGCTCAAAGTTTTTGATATTGCCGAGTATCAGGGGGGCAAGAGTCAGCGGTTTTTCGCTCCAGCGTGTTCGCGTAATATCAATTTCTCCTGCACACCGCATGCCGTACTTGCTGAGATAGGCACAAATAGCTTTGTTGCTTTCATGGCCCCCATCCAGTTTCGCAAGTTCATTGGAAAAGTTATCATCTTTGGCCTCTTGCAGGTATTCTACGACTTCGGGGTAGGGGCGTAGTACGTCGGCAACTTCCTGTAAATCACGGCCCATTTCTGAAGTTATGTTGTTGGGGGCCGATTGTGTAAGGGTGTCTGCTACATTTTTTTCACCCAGCCACTCCTGGATGTGTTCATTTATCCAGGACGTAGCATGTATTGCCGTCATAAATACTGCTGTACTTTGTGGGTCCGTAATGAGTTGTTTTAACTGCTCCATATCTTCCAGTATAAAATCAAACAGCTCTGAGCCTGATTTGGATTGAATGTTTTGTTGTAATTGCGCTAAAGATGTCTGAGTACGCCCGATAAGTTCAGCAACAATTGCCGGATCGTTTTTGGTTTGTGCCCGTATATCAGCCGCCGATTTACCCTTGCTGCTCTTGACCAGGCTTACGGGCTCCTTACCATTCGGTAATGATGGTATAAAATCTCCCCTGTCTATGATGGCCATTAACGCGACCTTCATGAGCGGATCATGTTCGCCCATAAGATCTAAAAGTGCGTTTCTGCTGGTAGGTGATGCCAGCTGAAGTGTGACATCAACAAACAATCTCCCTCCGGCAGGTATTGGCCGCCGGGCTGTTAACTGGAAAAAAGATAGTCCCAATGGTTTCATGGCATCGGTCATCATTTGCTGATGACCTGAAGATATATACACATGATTTTCATTATCGTTTGCCACTGGCCCGCCCGACAGAGTCATTCGGGCGGGCACAGGGAATAAGGTAGTGATAGGCCGACTCTGGACGATATAAACAGTATCATCGGCCAGGCACCATTCTATATCTTGCGGGCTTCCGAAATGTGCCTCTATCTTTCTGCCAATACGCTCCAGTTCCAGGATATGCTCATTATTGAGCGCTTGCTGGTTTTGTTGCTCCTGCGGTATCTCTTTTGTCTTTGTGCCTCCATCGGGTAACGGATAGATAGCCAGTTTCTTGGTGGCTAAACGGGTTTCTGTGATCTGGCCATTACGCACTTTGTAGTTATCAGCATTCACCAGGCCGGAAACCATGGCCTCACCCAATCCGAAGCTGGCATCAATGGACATCACTTTCCGGTTACCATTAACAGGGTCGGCAGTAAACAAAATGCCCGCCACCTGCGGAAATACCATTTGCTGCACCACCACGGAAAGATGGACCTTTCGATGATCGAAACCATTTTGAAGCCGGTATACAATTGCCCGCTCCGAAAACAGTGATGCCCAGCATTTGCTGATGTGTTTAAGAACTGCATCAATACCAATAATATTCAGATAAGTATCCTGCTGTCCGGCAAAAGAAGAAGTGGGCAAATCCTCTGCCGTGGCGCTGGACCGCACTGCCCAGGGATTTTTTGCACCTGTTTTTTGGATATACTCAGTAACCTCATCGGCTAATTCCCGAGGGATGGCTATCCCTTCAATTATTCCCCTGATCTCACCGCTCCATTCATTGATCTCCTCCCGGTCTCCCGCCGTTAACTCCGATAGCCGGTCGAGTAAGTGGTTAATTGGTGCCAGTTCCATGATCCTTTTAAAAGCCTCAGTAGTAACACAAAAACCATCAGGTACATTAATGCCATCAATCCGCGCCAATTCCCCAAGGTTCGCGCCCTTACCACCAACCAGCTCCATTTTTGTCCTGTCAATATCCCGAAAACCTGCTACAAATAAACCCATATTGCCTACCGTTAATTATCAAAAATAGGGGGTAGCACAGTGTCAAAAAATCATTTTCGGGTTTATTTTTTTGAGGCAATAATGGGGGTGGGTGGGGCGTTTATTGAGCAAAGTGTGTGGCAGTCAGAGACTGCTACCCAGTTGGCCGTAGTCGGAGACTAAGGCCAACTGGGTAAGTTTGGTTTTTTATATACTCAAGATTACGAGCAACTGGGGGGGCTATACGCCAGTGTCACTTGGTATTTAAAATATATCGGAAATGGACTTAGATATAAGTTCTCCTTCAATCCCGTAGAGCGGATGATCTTTTAGTAGCTCCATTATTTTTTCTTTATAGGAATCTACAACATATGGTTTGTACTTTTTCATTTGCGTTAATGTTTGAACAAGCAGCATCCGGACAGTTTTATTACCGGGGTGGCTCAGGTTAAGAAACAAAATACCTTCAATTATTTCATGTTCGCCATTTAAACCGCCCCCTAATAGGAAATCCTGATTCATGCACGTAACCGCAAGCAACTGTTCAAGCCTCAACAAATAATCTGAACTTGATATCCCTTCAGGAATCACATACCAGTCAGGACAATACACCTCTGTTACTTTGGAATGTATAGTCATTAATTTTATTACTTTATCGCATAATCCTAATGCTATTGGACCAATGTCGTCAGGCTGGCAATTGACAGTTATTTTTTCAAGAGATATTCGGTCAATTATTCGAATAATGTTTACCGTTATTTCCCATAGAACGCTGGTTACATCAATTACAACGCTAAGAACGAAGTCCGGTACAACCTCGTTTTTTTCTACTATCTGACAAAGTTCTTTTTCTTCATACGTTTTACCGAAAACCATAAACCCTTTCGATTGCATCCATGGGATTAAAATTGCACATTCTGCGTTTGTGGAAAGACTGATTTGCTCTGATAGAATAAGAGGAATAAAGCGACTGGCTCGTCCCGGGGCATTGGCAAGCTGAAGTACAGGATTTTCTGAGGCAGAATCGCTCACCGTTGTATTTCCAAAAATGGAAATTTTAATCGATGCTGGATCCTTTGGTGATATAAACGTAGCAAAAGGAGAACTATCACGACACCAAAGAGGCCCTTCTATTGTGAACATTGTAACCGATTCCGCAGTTTCGCTCTTTTGGGGTTTAATTGATATTCCTTTTTTCGCAATTTCAGTGTCCCAGTACGATAGCGTCTCCCGCCAATCAGGCCGCTTCTGTTCATACAAATGATTAAGGATATTAAAAGCTCCATCCAATTGGTTAAGTTCGCAATGAGTTTTGATTAAGTTATTTCCAACCTCGATGCCATGCAATGACGCTTGAAAATGTGGCTGCACCAACTCAATGATTTCCCTGAGATAGCCATTATTTCCAAGATCTCCGCTCATTTGCATTAACAAATCTGCCGGCAACGGACTCCCTGCCTTCTCAATAGATTCCTTATACAATTTCCGAGCATTGTTTATGTCTTTTCCCTGAATGGCGAAACGGGCAAGCCACAATTGCGCTCTCCAGCTATTGGCAAGCAAAGTGACACGATTGAAAGCTTCAAAAAATGCAGGCTCCCCACCAAGTTCCTTTTGTATAGTAGCGTACCAGATTAGCCCGTTTTCCTGGTTAGGGTCAATTTCAAGTGCGTGCCATAATATCGATTCTGCTTTTTGATTATTTCCCCGTTCAGAATAAACTTTAGCCAGATTAGTTAGTACTACTCCATTTTCACCATAAGTACTAATATAATCAGTAAGTAACTGCTCAGCATCATTGAGACGATTACAATTCATATAAAAAATACCAAGGACTGTTGCGCTCCGCGATTTTAAAGGATCAATTTCAGCTAATATCTTAGCATATTCAATCACCTCTTCAAAAAAGCCATCTTGCATGGCACCGACAAGCAAATTATATAATGCATCCGGATTGTTTTTTGCTTTCTCTAGGTTCCTGATTAGAACTTCATTTTTCCATTGTTCCTTTGTCATGTAAAACTCACGGCCATATTTGTCGTAGACCTTAATCTTGTCAGTATCCTTAGTCGGATCGCTTACTGGCGTTTCTTTTTTGTCAGACGTTTTCTTTTTAAATAGCCAGTTGAATAAATTCATTGAGTTTATTTTGATTTCTTCATGAGAATTTAGTAAGTTTTATTCAATTTAAAGCCCATTTTTGGTGACCTCAACTCGACCTTAATCAGTAATACCCACTCTCACAATATAGAGTAGGCAAACGGAGTCACTGCGTTTCGCATCTTTAGGGTGCGATGTTTCAAACCTCGCACCATACTTTAGAAATTACTGGTTCGACAGTCGGAGATTGCCCGCAGTTTATGTTATTTTTGATTATAATTCCCTAATGCCATACGCAAAATAGAATGTCTGCCATATGGCATTAGATTATCTGATCCTACCTGGTCAAAGCGGGGCGCTTCGACCCAATGCTACTCAACAACCACCTTCCCAATCACCAAAACCCCATCCAACACAGCACTCACAAAATAAACACCCGCCGGAACGTCAAGGCCTACTTCATTGGCTTTGTCGCTGGAAATGAGTTGTTCTTTTACTTTTTGGCCTAAAGTATTTGCGACAGTTAATGTTGCTTCTTTCTGGCTATAGCCGCTTAGATTCACTATAAATGTGCCGTCAGTTGGATTTGGATAGATCGTGAGCCCGGTTTTGTTGGGGGCGCTGAGCAGGTTTGCAGCTTCAGTGCACGCAGCGTGTGACCTGATCTTCAACCGGAGTATTGCAGTATCAGTGCCGCAAGAATTAGTGACAATATACCGAATGGTATCTGTTCCGGCTGAGTGACCTGTTATTAAACCAGTTGCTGCAATTGTAGCTGTACCATTGCTGCTGAACCAGGTGCCACCTGTTGCGGAACTGGTGACAGAAAATGTATCTCCTATACAAATGCTATCCAGGCCAGTTATCATGCCTGCATTAGGTGCCGGGTTAATAGTCACAACAACGGATGCAGTGTCGGAGGTAGTGCCATCAGTTACAATTATCTTGTACCCATCGGTGCCCGTATAGCCCGGGGTGGGTGTATAGCTCAAGCCTGAAGGTGTTACCGTTCCTCCAGTTGAGGTAGCGGTAGTTGAAAAGCCGTTGAGTGTGCCATGTGCCGGAGCAACATAAACCGACCATGTTTCGGTTTGTGCTGTATTAGAATCGGTTATAGACAGCTGGGTATTGATAGGAACATTAGTATCGTTCTCACACACGGTGAATGATTCAATAGTGCGTGACAGGAAATTAGTGGGGTGGTTTACAAAATGGACACCTACACCGCGAACACGATCGCCATCTGTTTCCGCGATGAGAAAATAGCCGCTGGCATCGAACGCAACGTCTAACGGGCCGTTTATCCCCGCTGCTGTAGCCATACCACCATCTCCACTCGTACTCGCTGCGCCAGTGCCTGCAAACGTATTGATGATGCCTGAAGTATTGATGATCCTGATCCGGTTATTCAACAAGTCGGCGAAATAGAGATTACCGGCTCCGTCGAATCTCATTCCTCCGCCAAAATTTATTTTGGCAGCAGTTGCCGGTCCGCCATCTCCGCTAAAGCCGGCAGTGCCATTGCCTACGATCGTATTGATGACACCAGAAGTATTTATCTGCCTGACCCGATGGTTGGTATTGTCAGTAATATAAATATTGCCGGCTGCGTCCGTAATTACAAAATTGGGGTAGAACAATTGGGCCGCTGAAGCTGCCCCGCCATCACCGCTATATCCGGAAGAACTTCCGCAAATAGTTGTAATTGTGCCCGACGTATTTATTTTTCTTATCCTGTGATTGTATTCATCAGCAACGTACATATTACCTGAACCATCGAATGCAATGCCATAAGGGTAGTTGAACCTTGCGGCAGTTGCGGGTCCGCCATCACCGCTAAAACCAGCCGAGCCGCTACCAGCATAGGTGGTTATAATACCCGATGTGTTTACCTTCCGGATAACATTTGAATATATATCTGAGATGTAAATATTGCCCGATCCATCTATAGCGAGGCAGGTGGGCTGGTTGAGTTTTGCCGCGGTTGCGGCACCTCCGTCTCCACTGTAACCGGAGGTTCCGTTACCTGCAAAAGTGGTAATAATCCCCGATGCGCTTACTTTCCTTACCCTGTGGTTGTATGCGTCAGAAATATAATAATTTCCCGCTCCATCTGCCACCAATGCGTTTGGGGCGTTGAGTGTGGCAGCTGTAGCCGCTCCACCGTCTCCACTGAAACTTGCCGTGCCGGTTCCGGCCACTGTGTTGATAACCTGTGCGCGTACCGTTGAGGTAAGCGAAAAAGTGCATAATAATGCAAATGATAATTTTAATGCGGGGTACATTAGTTTGGGTACCATAAGAATTTTTATTTTGATGGTGATTACAGAATAATATTGTAAATGTAGGGAAAATGCTCATGTAATGAGCTAAAATAGTTGGTTTTTTTTAAGTGCGAATAGTTTAATTGGCGAATGAAATACAGTTGCCATTCTTGTTGTATAGGTACTAAATTAAAGGTCAAAAACTTGAACTTCGGTACGGGTCAGAATCTAAAGATCACAACTGTTATTTCCGGCACAGAATTTGCTGGAATCTATTGAAGTATCCTCACCTATTCTGTAATCATTATGCCTACCCCAAAAAATCTCTGGTTTGCACGGCAAACTAATGCGGCGTTGCTTACGGTTGCTGTATTATTCCTTATCGGGTCTTGCACAAAAGTGAGCTGCAAACAAGCCGTACTTGACTCTTTCGCTTTTTATGCTGTTGACTCGATCCCAGATACTCAAATAATCGTAAGGACCTATGAGGCTGCGACCAATTTTACCCGATTAGTAGATTCAACAGTGATTACAGGTGGCGCGCTTCACCGTTCGGGTACGCATTATAATTATATCTGGGCGGCCTGTAGCATGGAATCTGGTTATGATTATATGATTCGCTTGTTACCATCAGGTAAAATTCATAAGGTCAGCAAGATCAATATCGGAAGTGATAAAATATACGGAGGTCAGTACCGGGACAATTATTGTGTATCGTCATGGTCGTGCATGACAGATGATTCTCTTCAAAGTTCGCCAATGGAGCCCAATCAAAATGTGCAACCCTATTTCGCAGTCAACTTCAAATATTGATTGGGGTAGTTAAAAGTTTGACGCCAGGTCCGTCATAAGTGGGACCTCTATGAAATAGACCTTCAGCTGGAAATGACAATAATATCGAAAACCCATATTTTTGATTGAAAATTAAATACGCATGAAGAGTTTACCGCGGTTATTACAAGTTGTCGGATTATTGTTAATGGTTGCATCCATTGTAGTGAAGATCATGAAAATTGAGGCAGGTGGCGGTGAGCAGCGGGAAATGCTAAAAAACATACTCTTTATTTCTGGTGCTGCATTTGCGCTGATTGGGATGATGCTTGCACGGAAGCAGCGGAAGGAAACGGCATAATGCTGGAAGGCGTTATTTTCACTTGTTTCCTTATACTGGGCTAATAAGTTCACATCCAAACTTTCCAAGGCTTACCAAATTAGTTTTACAATTAGCTAGGTAAGCAAATATTTCCCGCAAGTAAATCTCTATTTCTTGTTCGTGGAATTCCCAAAATAAAAATCCCGTATTTTCAGTAAATATTGAAAGTTCAGGAAATAATTGTACATTTGTTGTAGAAAATAGTCAGGGATTATGAAAACGCTATCTCACTATGTCATCATTTTCGACAACAAATGCCCGCTGTGCAAGGCTTACACGGGCGCATTCATAAACACTGATATGCTCGACAAACATGGGCGGGAACCATATAGCGAGATAAGTCCCGAGACTTGTAGTCTGGTGGACATGGATCGGGCCCGTAACCAGATTGCCCTGGTCAATAAGCAAACCGGTGAGGTCCTGTATGGCATAGATAGTCTGTTTAGGATCATTGGCAATGCATTTCCATTTTTTGCACCCTTGTTTCGTTTGAAATCATTCAGAAGTATGATGAGTGGTGTTTATTCTTTTATCTCTTACAACCGTAAGGTGATCATGCCATCACCGGTGGGGCAGGATGGCTGTGTGCCAGACTTTAATCTGCGTTACCGCTGGGCTTATATTATTTTTACTTGGCT
>CANCOG010000088.1 GCA_947379685.1 Flavipsychrobacter stenotrophus
CTACGTCAGTAAACACGTCCTACGAGACAGATCGTTCCAGATTTATAGGCCGGGGAAATTCCCTGGCCGATCCGGCAGCAATGCAAAGCCAGATGCCATTGTCAGGTAACAGCGGGTCGGTACTTGATCCAATAGTTGCTGTCAGGTATCAGGTGACACTGGAGGCGGAGCAGACTATTGTGCTCGATATGATATTGGGCATGGGTGAGACAAAGGAAAATTGTCTCGGGCTGATAGAAAAGTATCAGGATAAACACCACAAGGACCGGGTATTTGAACTGGCATGGACACACAGTCAGGTCGTCTTGCGCCAGCTGAATGCCACTGAAGGTGAAGCTCAGCTTTATGGACAACTGGCGGGGTCAGTTATATTTGCCAATCCGGCATTGAGGGCAGATCCATCTGTTATTTTAAAGAACCACAGGGGGCAATCGGGATTATGGGGGCATTCTATTTCGGGAGACCTCCCTATCGTATTGCTGCGCATTGAAGATGAAGCCAATATCGAATTGGTGAAGCAACTTGTGCAGGCGCATGGATACTGGCGGCTAAAAGGCCTTGTGACGGACCTGGTGATCTGGAATGAAGATCATGGAGGCTACCGGCAAAACTTACAAAACCAAATAATTGGCCTTGTAACAGCAGGAACAAACTCCGATGTGGCAAACCACCCCGGAGGCATTTACGTGCGGTCTGCCGATCAGATTTCTAACGAAGATCGTATCTTATTCCAGACTGTAGCGCGAATTAATATTTCAGATACGCAGGGTACGTTAGATGACCATGTTAACCGGTTTATTCATCCCAAAAATGCAACCCCACTTTTCGTTGCGACCCAATCTCAGAGCAGGCTGCCGACTTCGGTGCAACTTCCGCCTGATATGGTCTTTTTCAACGGGTCCGGTGGATTTGCAGCTAACGGTAAGGAGTACATCATTAAACTTGCTGCTGGTAAGTTTACGCCTGCACCCTGGGTTAATGTATTGGCAAACCCGAATTTTGGATGCGTCATTTCTGAAAGTGGGCAATCTTATACTTGGATAGAAAATGCCCATCAGCTTCGCCTCACCCCCTGGGAAAATGACCCGGTGTGCGATAAAGGCGGAGAAGCCTTTTATTTACGCGACGAAGAGACAGGGTACTTTTGGTCGCCCGTCGCACTGCCTGTCACCGATGATTCGCCATATATTACCCGACACGGTTTTGGATACAGCATATTCGAACATAGCAATGATGGCATTGATTCTGAGATGAAGGTTTATGTGGACGCTGACGAACCAGTGAAGTTCTTTGTGTTAACGCTGAAAAACAATTCAGGCAGGTCTCGAAGGCTCTCAGCTACAGGATACGCTGAATGGGTGCTGGGTGATCTGGTTCCTAAAAATGCCATGTACATTGTTTCAGAGACAGACAGTAATAGTAATGCACTTTTTGCAAGGAATGTATATAATACCGAGTTTGGTGATAGGGTAGCTTTCTTCGATACAGATGATGCCAATCGCACTTTTACTGCGGATAGGGCTGAGTTTATAGGTAGAAATGGTAGTTTGAGGCGGCCGGATGCAATGCTTCGCTCAAGGCTTTCAGGTAAAGTAGGGGCATCATTAGATCCCTGCGCAGCAATGCAATCTGTATTTGTTTTACTACCGGCGCAGGAGCGCAAGGTTGTTTTTAGGCTTGGTGTTGGGAAGAATATGGAGGATGCCAGAAATATTGTACAACGAATGAGGGGTGCTGTGCACGCTTCCGATGCCTTTGTAAAGGTGCAAAATCACTGGAAAAGAACTTTGAACAGCTTGCAGATTGAAACGCCTGACACTGCAGTCAATATTCTTGCCAACGGATGGCTGCTCTACCAAACTATTTCTTCGAGGTTATGGGCAAGAAGCGGGTATTACCAGTCGGGTGGTGCGTTTGGTTTCAGAGATCAGTTGCAGGATGTACTTGCAGTAATTTATGTTCAGCCAGCAATTTGCCGGAAGCAGCTGTTACTTTGTGCATCACGGCAATTTGTTGAAGGCGATGTGCAGCATTGGTGGCATCCGCCAGAGGGCAGGGGGGTAAGAACCCGTTGTTCCGACGATATGCTGTGGCTGCCGTTCGTTACTGCGCAGTACGTACTTAAGAACGGCGATACCGGCATACTTGATGAAAATGTTCCTTTTCTTGAAGGTCGTTTGTTGAATGCCGGTGAAGAATCTAACTACGATTTGCCCCTGAGGTCTGACCAGTCGGCCAGCTTATATGTCCATTGCGTAAAAGCCATAGAGCATAGCTTGAAATTTGGAGCACATGGCTTGCCATTGATTGGGTCAGGAGACTGGAACGATGGAATGGATAAAGTTGGCGAGAAGGGTAAGGGAGAAAGTATTTGGTTGGGATTCTTTTTGTATGATGTGCTCGTGAAGTTTGCAGTAATTGCCGATACCCATTCGGACACGGTTTTTGGTGAAAAATGCCGAAAAGAGGCAGCGAAACTTCAAAACAATCTCGAAGAGAATGGCTGGGATGGTAGTTGGTACCGTCGTGCTTATTTCGACGATGGTGCCCCGCTGGGTTCATCAAGTAACGATGAATGTCAGATTGACTCTATCTCGCAAAGCTGGTCAGTGCTTTCTGGCGCTGCCGTTCCGGAACGTTCAAGGCTTGCGGTTGCAGCAGCAGACAAAAGGCTTGTTCGCCCTGATAGTATGCTCATCCAACTGTTGGATCCCCCATTTGATAAATCGGCAATGAATCCGGGATACATCAAAGGGTACGTGCCGGGTATAAGGGAAAATGGAGGTCAGTATACTCATGCTGCAATTTGGATGATAATGGCCTTTGCTAAAATTGGAAACGCAAAAAGAGCCTGGGAGTTATTAAGTATGATCAACCCATTGAATCATACAATGGACGAATCTGCAGTCGCGACATATAAAACTGAACCTTATGTTGCTGCGGCCGATGTATACTCTGTAGCGCAGAATAAAGGCAGGGGCGGTTGGACCTGGTATACGGGTTCCGCGGGGTGGATGTACCAGTTGATTATTGAATCATTACTTGGTTTGAGACTTGAAGGAAACAAACTCCGGTTTAAGCCTTGTATTCCCAGCGATTGGCCATTATTCAAGATTCGCTATTGCTACCGAGATACCGCCTACCTCATAAAGGTATCTCAGGTGAACAAGGAAAACGGTAAGTCCACAGTCATTGTCGACGGGTCTCTTCAGGAAGATTGTAGTGTTACATTAGTAGATGATCGGGTGGAACATAATGTAGAGGTAATTTTGGCAGTATTTCAAACTACTGAATGATTTTATCGCGCCGGGTAAACATGTTATTATTTCAATGAGCATAGTTGTCCCCGATTTGGGGAAAGTAAAAGGGCGGCTACATTTTGTAGCCGCCCTTATTCGTCTGGTTTGAGTTGTTTTTAATGTGGTCGCGTCTTAATTGAAATACATTATATGATGGTTGTTTCTCGTGTATCTGGTCTCGTTGCATTTTTTTATTTGCTCATAAGTCCGTTTAAGGGCATTGCGTTGATCCTCTACCAATTGTAGTACATCCGTATTGATCTCTTTACAGTGGTTTAACGCCGCATTATAGGCCTGTTCTGCAATATCTTCATTATAAAGGCATGAAGCAATTACAGATTTTTGGCTACTGTAGTTAAATTTTACCTTCAGGTCAGACCATGCCTTATAGATTTCACCCCATGCATTTGTCGTTTTTTCCAGATTGTAGTCCAAAACGTTTATTTTGTCAGTGAGTTGCTGCTTATAGCACTCACCATCGTATATGATTCTATCAATTATTTTCCTAAGATCGTTGCCCAGCACTTCTGACTGATGAATTGTCTGCTGGAAAGCCGCTATGCGATCATTATGGATGTACACCAAATCGGTAAGTACTTTTGTTTTGTTGATTGTTTTTGTTTGCACATTGTTCATAGTATATCCTTTTAGCCTAGGCCTAATATCCTAAAAAAACTATGCCACACTATTTTGGTTTTCTCAGTGTCGTCAGGGCTAAAAACGGTGCCCGGAGATGGTTTGACGTTATAATGGAATAGTGCTCAACTTAGTTTAAATATAGATCTTGAGATAGTTAAGAATAGGAAGTGCGGAATAAACATTTTCATGCTAAATCTTTGTTAGTCTATTATGTGTTTTTAGCGAAATTGCCTGATCCGGCTTCGTCCTGAGCGTTTTTTTTATTTATTTCTTTGGCTATGTAACAAATGTTCCTAACCACCGTGTTGCGCCAGAGTAATTTTACATCGTAATTAAAACAACCGTAAATGAAAAAGAACATGGGAAGTATTGACCGCGTAATCAGGGTCCTTGTTGCACTTGTAATAGGTGCATTATTTTTCAGTCATGTAATAACCGGCACTGTTGCGCTGATATTGCTTGTTTTGGGCGGTGTATTTCTGCTCACGAGCATGATCAGTGTCTGCCCATTGTATTTGCCTTTTGGTATCAATACCAGGGGAGAAAATAAGGCAAACTAAAGCTAGTGTTAAACAATTGTTGTAACAGTTATTATCAAACAATTGTTACACACAACGCCTTTAATACATCTGAACTTTGTATCGTGAAAAGGGAAAAGGAGAGCAAAAAAAACTAAAATGAGCAAGACGATTTTAAAGTATAAATGGGAAATAAGTGGTGGGGTTTTAGGAGCAATTGCCGGATGGTGTTATTGGTATTTTGAAGGGTGTGCGTCCGGCAATTGTTTTATTACCTCCTAGCCGCTTAACAGTTCATTGTACGGGGCAACTTTGGGTATTTTTCTCTTTAATATTTTCAAGGGAAATGCAGTTAAGTCTCAAAAGGAGAAATGACGGCGTAAGCGCAAGTTGAAGAATGTGTAAATCTAAAACAATATATAAATGTTAGAATCAATTAAGCAGATGTTGGGCATGGGCCCAAAGACTGACCTCGGAGAGGTATTGGCAAACGGTGGAATTATTATTGACGTAAGGACCACAGGTGAATATGCCGGCGGGCACATCAGGAATTCCGTAAATATTCCACTGGCAGAGCTCGGTACTAGAATGTCTAAGTTCAAAAAGGAAACGCCAATCATTACCTGCTGTGCCTCAGGTATGCGCAGCAGTTCAGCTAAGACAATGCTTGAGTCGAACGGTTTTAAGCAAGTGTACAATGGTGGCGGATGGTCTAACCTGAAAAAGTTTGAAAAATGATCTTTTCAAAAGAAAGGTTACTTTCGAACTGGCACCTGATGCGCATCTTTAGATTGGCGATAGGGCTGTGGCTGGCCATTGGCGCGATTTATATGAAAGAACTTATGTTCGGCGTTATGGGTGTATTCTTTATTTACCAGGCGCTTGCCGATACATCATGTTGCGGTGCTGCAGGGTGTAATACCACGGGAAGGCAAAGGCCATTCCGGAAACCTGCAGAACAGAATGATATCGATGTAGATTACGAAGAAGTACAATGAAAAAACATGCAAACAAAATCATTTTCAGAGCTCATTAAGGGAGACAATCTTGTACTGGTCGATTTTTCAGCCGAATGGTGCGGGCCATGCAAGATGATGGCACCGGTACTTTCCGAGGTGAAAAAGGCAGTGGGTGAAAAAGCGTCGATCATAAAGATCGATGTTGACAAGAACCCGGAAGCGGCACAGGCTTATGGTATTTCCGGCGTGCCAACCCTGATATTATTCAGGAACGGGGCAACCCTTTGGCGGCAGTCTGGCGTAATGTCAGCAGTGCATTTGAAACAAATAATTGAAAATCATTCCAATAAAAAATAGTTTATGAGCGTAGCGCATGATTATACAGTAAGGGTAGAGTGGCAGAAGGACAGGATGGGAACAATGTCAACTGTCGATTCAGGTGATATTATTAATGTGGCGACTCCGCCGCAGTTTCCCAAGGGAATGGAAGGTATCTGGTCGCCCGAGCATTTGTTTACAGCGGCAGTTAACAGTTGCCTGATGACTACCTTTCTGTCGATCGCTGAAAGCTCCCGCCTGGAGTTCTCAAGTTTTAGCAGCGATGCATCGGGGAAACTTGAAGTAGTAGACGGGAAGTATTTAATGAGTGAGGTTACACTGCGGCCTCTGGTGGTTGTCACCACAGAGGCCGACAAGGCAAAAGCGGATAAGGTGTTATTAAAAGCGGAACAGAATTGCCTGATATCTAATTCTGTCAAATCAAAAATTATCTTTGAGCCAACGGTACATATTGTAGGAACATTACAAGCAGCATGAAAAAAATAATAACGATAGCGCTTTTGTCATCAGTGGGGTATTGGGCTTCTTGCCAGAACAGCACCAGCGGGGCCGGAAACAGTCAGACATCAGGAACCGCAGTGAATGCAACTATACCGGTCGCTGACTTTGAACAGAAAATTACAGCGCAGCAAGGGATACAGCTGATTGACGTAAGGACACCCGAGGAGTTTGCTGGGGGGCATATAAAAAATGCTGTCAATATAGATATTAAGGGCGACGACTTCGATAAGGAGTTGGCGAAACTCGATAAGTCAAAGCCGGTTATGGTTTATTGTCTTTCGGGAGGGCGCAGTTCTAAGGCAGCAAGTAAAATGAAGGATGAAGGTTTTAGCGAAGTCTATAACCTGGACGGTGGAATTATGAGCTGGAAAAGTGCTGGAAAGCCAGTTGAATCCGGAAGTACCACATCTAAGGCACTGGGTATGTCAGTTGCTGATCTCGAACATTTGGTTACTAAAAGTAAGTACGTGTTGGTCGATTTTAACGCTCAATGGTGCGAACCTTGTAAAAAGATGATGCCCATACTTGAGGCTCTGGCTGAAAGGAAGAAAGCTGACTTGTCATTGGTCAAAATAGATGCTGACGCAAATGAAGCATTGCTCAATGCAAAAGGGATATCAGGAATTCCCTACCTGGAATTATACCAGGACGGGAAGCTGGTTTGGAAGCATAGTGGTTTTATGGAGGAAAAAGAACTGCTTGCAGAAACAAAACTGTAGTTTTGAAAGAAATAAATATAAAGGCCATCATTGCATTTAGCGATCATGGCCTTTATATTATTTATTGCATCACCAGCTCCTTCTGGCCGCCACTTTCGTACAAGGCCCTTTGATTTTGCAAGGCCAGCATTTGTATTTGAATGACGTCATTCAATGCCATGTATACTTTGTTGTTATATTGGTTGTTGGACTGGTCAAGAATAGTCCAGGTAACCGGAATCGGTTTAATATTATGCAGTGAATTAAAGTAAAAAACGGCCTCGTTGACTGCCTTTAATTTCCCAGGACCAGATTCCCTGATCGAAAGGAAATCCTGAACATTAGCTGTGCCTATTATTTCATTCCTGCTTTCAAAGTCACTGCTGAGTGCTTTAACACCCGTTGCATATTCCAATAGTTCCGCTTTCAGATCTTCACAGGTTTTCAGTACATTTTTACTGGCTGTAACGGCTACGGCGTTGATAGAATCAGTTTTTGCAAGTTTCGCAACCTGTCGCTCTTCATTTTTAAGGATATCTTCATTTCTCAGATAGGAGCTAGTTACTCTTATGCCCTCTATTTTCATACCCGCGGGTGTCATTGTCAATGAAAAGAACAAACCACATCCCATTATGATCAATACGGAAGATACAATGGTATTCACCTTGGTTTCAGGATTTCTGATTCCACCGAAGAAATAAATGGGTAAAAATACAAGAGCGAGTATTGCCGGTGATAACACACCCATTACATTGGCCCCGGGCCAGTGCTGGATCTTGAACAATATCGCTAAACTCATCATTATAGCAGATATGGAGCCGAGTACAATCAACAACTTATCCTTCGATTTTTGCTTTTCTTTTACTTTTAAAGTGACCAATAACGGCAGGAAAACCAGGCTGGCAATGCCGATGCCGAGGACGATCATTATTGAGGCACCAGGCGCGTGCATGTATTTTAATATAATGCCTATTGTTAATGCTGCAGCAGAAAAGGTTCCGCTGGAAATCATGACCTTTTTCATAACATAATAATTTTTGTTGGTTAATAATAGGTGGGTTTCTTCCTCTATTTCGCTGAGCTTATCCTTGTAGAAACGCGGGATAATGGTGCGATAGAAGCGCTCGAAGTCACCATTTTCTTCGAGCTCCTGCTCAATAATGCAACAAATATGATCGAGGAGGTTAAGCTGCAGGCTCTCCATCTCAACGCCACGTGCACTTATGTCGTTGAGAATGTAATCTATTTGCTGTTCATTGATACAATACATTTACTAGGTAGTTTGTGTTTTTATATCCAAAAGAAATTTCATCGTATTCATAAAGTCGGCCAGTTCATCAACTCTTTCCTTTGTCTTGCTTTTCCCTTCAGGGCTAAGGCTGTAGTATTTCCGGGCTCTTTTGCCATTGTATTCCAGTTCCGTGGTCACGAGCCCGTCTTCTTCCAGCACATGCAGGGTGGGGTATAGGGCTCCTTCAGTTATTTGTATTTTATCGAAAGTGAGTTCCTTTACCCGTTGGGTTATCTCATAGCCATACATCCGGCTATTGTCCTCGAGCAATTTTAAAACAATGGTTTTAAGGGTTCCTTTTATTAATTCGGAAGAATAGATCATGATCGTTGCTTTAATACCTAAGTCAAAGATACATAAGAAACAGATGCATTGAAGAGTTTAGTATAAAATTGTTCAAATATTTTTTAATTTTCAGTGTTTTTTTGCTGGGTCTTAGCCTGAATTTCGAGAGACATTGGGAAAGTTTTATTGGATATGTAATATTTGGGCGATATTTTCGTTCGTATCCAAACTCTTTCAAATGAAAATTCTATGGTTGGCGCTCGGCGCTCTTTGTATTGGTTTTGCCAGTTGCCAAAAAAACAGTAATACTGCAACCTCGGCTATCCCCGTGTGCGGTACAGGAACCAGCCCTGCCCTTTTTGTGCCCCATATTGATACCTTTTCTGGCACGTTTTTGGTGAAAATAGGAGATGGTGGCTATACCGATAGTACGAGTAAAGTTACAGATGTATTTGTGAATCACTTTGATTCCACTCATTTTACACTTTCAGGGAATGGTGTTACAACAACTTATTTTGATGATGCACACGGTACCGCCACCTTTGGCCCGTGCACAGTAGGTGATAGTATCTCCGTTGATTCTGCCAATGCCTATTATTTTCATCCATCCAGTCACCGCTACGAAGGCTACTTGTTTTGCGCAGATAGCTTATACATTAATATTAGCAGCCAACCAGGAAGTTGTCTGTTTACGCAATTGCAGACATTTGCCGGGAAGAAGCATTAAACAAACCGCTTTCAATGCCTCTTTGCCGAAAGCGAGTGGTATATAAAATTCTTGGCTAATTACTACGTTTTAGTTATAAACTGATCCTATGAAAAATATTTGGTTTGTCGTTTGCATTTTTTGTTTCAGCTTCGCAAGCTGTAGTAAACATAAAAGTGGAAATCAGCTCACCAAACTCATCCCCAAAGACAGTACAGTATCTAGTCCTGCTTTATTTGTGCCGCACGTTGATACTTTTTCCGGCAAATTCGAGGTGGAAATTGGTGATCAGGGTTATACTGATAGCGAGAGCATGGTGTCAGAGATATTTGTGAATCATTACGACTCAGGACAATTGGCTATAACTGGAAAAGGCCTTTCAGCTAGTTATGATGATGTTCAACGTAAGGCGGCCTACAGTATATGTGACATAAATTATTATGTTAATGTTAATTCTACAAATTCATATTCTTTTCACCCATATCGTCACCGGTATGATAAAATTGTGTTTCTTGCAGATAGTTTGTACATCAGCATCAGCAGTATGCCTGGAAGTTGTATGATATCAGAATTGCAATCTTTTGCGGGCAAAAGGAAGCAATAAAGCTAATGTTGCTTAGTTTTCTGGCAGGGCATTTTATAAACCTTAATTTCGGGCCGAAATCCTGCCTTACAGTTACGATATGCAACACTGGGAACTGATCTTGTTTTTCTTCACCATCGCCATGATCTACGCCTCTGTCGGTTTCGGTGGAGGATCCAGTTACTTGGCTATCATGGCATTGTATGCATTTCCATTTCAGGAAATGCGGCTGATTGCCTTAGTCTGTAATATTATCGTGGTTACGGGCGGGAGTTGGATTTTTATAAGAAGTGGCCACGTCAATTGGAAAAAGATCATTCCCATAGTAGTTGTAAGTGTTCCGGCGGCCTACATTGGGGCTAAGTGGCCAATTAAACAAGATACATTTTTTGTGATCCTTGGAGGTAGCCTCATCATAGCCGGTCTCTTGCTTTGGATAAAGACAAAGCAGGGCGACGAATCAGCGAAATCCGATCAGAGAAAATATGGGTTGGCCACCGATGGGGTCCTGGGTGGAGCTATAGGATTTTTATCTGGCCTGGTAGGAATCGGAGGAGGTATTTTTCTGTCTCCTATACTTAATCTCCTGAAATGGGACACCGCGAAAAAAATAGCCGCAACCGCAAGTTTCTTTATCCTCGTCAATTCCGTTTCCGGCCTTGCAGGTCAATTGTCTAACCCGCCTCCGGTGGTTGATATTAGACGTATCGCTGCGCTTGCAGCCGCTGTATTTGTTGGCGGGCAGATAGGGACTCGGTTGAGTGCTGCACGTTTTAATGTGCTGGTTGTTAAGCGTATTACTGCGCTGCTTGTGCTCTATGCCGGAGTGGAAGTGCTATATAAACATTTGCATAATTTCTTCGTTTAAAGTCACTAAAGAATGCCCTCAACTAGGGGCGTTAAAAATCTTTCAAAAAATCAACTAAAAAATTAGTTGGATAACTATAAAGTTAGTAGTTTTACTAAGAAATTAGTTGATAGCAAAAATATGAAGCCACCATTTAAACCGTTGACCAAGGCTGAAGAGGAGATAATGCAGGTATTGTGGAAGCTCAACAAAGCATTTGTGAAGGATATTGTAGACGAGCTACCCGAGCCTAAACCGCATTACAACACCGTAAGTACCATCATCAAGATTTTGACAGACAAAGGTTTTGTCGATTTTGAATCCTTCGGCAAGTCCAACAGGTATTTTCCGGCAGTTAAAAAAGAAGAATACACTAAGAAGTCGATGAAGCAATTTGTCAAAAAATACTTTGAAGGTTCTTATGCAGGCATGTTTTCCTTTTTTGCTAAAGAAAAGGATATCAGCATAGATGAACTTGAAAGTATATTGAAGGAACTAAAGAAGGAAACACCCAAAAACTAGCACATATGTTGTACTTGTTACAGGTAACTGTTTATACGGCAGCAATGTTGTTGATCTACAACATCTTCCTGCGCAATAAAGTCCATCACCAATTGAGCAGGATCTTTCTATTATTATCGGCTGTGCTTCCATTGATTGTGCCCCTGATTCAGGTGCCCATTCTTGGTGGTCAGCAGTTCGCTCAACTGGAAATATTCCAACATCGCTTGCCTGAATTGATTGTGACCGCAGCTTCCCCAAATATCAGGTCACAGAACGGCTCTGTACCATATGGCTGGTGGCTTTACTTTTTGGTAGTATTGATTGGAATCGTGATTCAAGCGCGAAATCTATTTAAGCTTAGAGCCGTAATTAAAACTTCGCCCAAAAAGTATGTTGATGGGTGCATTATTATTACGGAATCGGGTTTGGGGCCTGGTAGCTTTGGTAACTATATTTTCCTTCGGGGTGAGGACGACGATCCGGTAATATTGGCACATGAAAAATCGCATATTTCCATGGTCCACACCGCCGATATTTTGGTCATGAATCTGATTAAAACCCTCTATTGGCCGAACTTATTCCTGCACCTGATCTTAAAGGAGTTAAGGGAGGTGCACGAATTTCAGGCCGATAGTATGTTGATTGGTGACAAAGATGCCTATGCGGCGCTGCTACTGGGCGAAACATTTGAAACTAAATCATTTACATTGATTCATTCTTTTATTCATCATCCCATAAAACGTAGAATTATGATGCTCAAAAAAACGGGTCCAGGCTCTTCCCGGACAGCCATTTTAAAAGTAACTACTGGTGCAATCTTGTTGCTTTCAGCAGGAATTCTTATCCAGAGCTGTGCACGAAAGACAGTTGTGGAAAACGATGAAGCTCAGATAAGAGCGAAGATCCTTGCAACCCCGCCACCGCCTGTTACCTCATTGGCAGCAAACGATTCTGTCCTGAAATTTGCAGATAAACTGCCGCAGTTCCTTGGCGATAATGGCTCTCTGAGTGCATACCTGCAACGGGAATTGCATTACCCCCAATACGCAAGAAGCAAAAACATTGAAGGGCGTGTTGCGGTACAGTTTGTGATTTCTAAAACAGGAAAGGTAACCAACCCGGTAGTTGTTAAATCTCCGGACACCTCATTGTCAAGAGCCGCACTGGAAGTAGTTGCCAAGATGCCTGATTGGCAGCCGGCTGAAAT
>CANCOG010000089.1 GCA_947379685.1 Flavipsychrobacter stenotrophus
GCACTCCTGGTGCTGGTTGCCTATATAGTCATCCAGTTTATAGATAACCACATTATCATTCCACGGGTGGTGGCATCGAAAGTGCAGATCAACGCATTGGTATCTATAATTGTAGTGCTTGCTGGCGGCGCATTATGGGGCGTTGGCGGCATGTTCCTTTCTATACCACTAACGGCAATCTTAAAGGTCATTTTTGATCACATAGATGGTTTGAAACCTTGGGGGTTCCTTTTGGGCAATGTAGTCGACACCTCTGCCAAATCGATTTTCTACAGAGCGCGGGGTAGTAGAAAATAAACTCCGGGGCGAGCACATTACATGGGCTAAATAACACAACTTCCAAAACAAATCCCGACATTGCGCTACATTTAATAGCCAATGCCTTTCCCCTACTCCATAACCATATTCGGTTCACCTGTGCTTTTGCACAGCGTGCTGGAAACAATCGGCATTTTCGTTGCGTTCCGGTACTACCTATGGCTTAAGAAAAGGAAGGGCGACACCGTTGAAAAAACGAACCGACTGGCAGTAGTTACAGCAGCTATATTCGGGGCAGTGTTTGGATCTCATTTAATAGGGGCTCTTGAAAACGCGCCACAATGGCTGCATTCGCCGCACTTCTGGCAATATTTTTATGGTAACAAAACACTGGTAGGCGGACTTGCCGGTGGGCTGGTATTTGTTGAGGTAACCAAGAAAATGATTGGTGAACGGCAGGCGACGGGCGACCTTTTTGTTTTCCCATTGCTGCTGGGCATGATCATTGGCAGGCTGGGCTGCTTTTCCGCAGGCGTCTATGAGGAGACCTACGGATTTCCGACAAAGCTACCTTGGGGCATGGACCTGGGCGATGGATTACTCAGACACCCGGTGACCTTGTACGAAATTCTGTTTCTGATGCTGCTGTGGTTTGTAATGGCACAATTAAGCAAACGCAAACCGTTGCAGCAGGGCGCCATCTATAAATTGTTCCTGATTGCCTATCTTACGTTTCGGTTGCTGCTCGATTTTATCAAACCGGGCTGGCGCTTTTTATTCGGACTTGGAACAATACAGCTGACTTGTATTACGGGGCTGTTGTATTACTCACGTTATATCATTCACCCAAAACTGTTATTCAAAACCTATGCCGGTTAGAAAATATACTTACTACGACTTTACGGTGAGCCTTTGCCCCGAATGCCTGAAGCGCATTGATGCCAAAATTGTGTTCGAAAATGGCAAGGTATACATGCTTAAAACCTGCCCCGAGCATGGGTTTCATAAGGTGGTGATAGCTACTGACATTGAATATTACAAAAACACCCGCAACTATAATAAACCGTCGGAAGTGCCGCTGAAATTCAATAATAAGGTACATTACGGTTGCCCTTATGATTGTGGTTTGTGTACCGATCATGAGCAGCACAGTTGCCTTACCCTTGTGGAGATAACCGACCGTTGCAATCTTACCTGCCCTACCTGCTATGCCATGTCATCACCGCATTATGGCCGGCACAGAACACTGGAGGAAGTGGAGAAAATGCTGGACATTATCGTGGCCAGCGAGGGCGAACCAGATGTAGTGCAATTAAGTGGCGGAGAACCCACCTTGCACCCGCAGTTCTTTGAGATACTGGACATTGCCAAAACCAAACCAATTAAGCACCTTATGGTAAATACCAATGGTGTAAGGATTGCTCAGGACCCGGGGTTTGCCGAGCGGCTGGCCACCTATATGCCGAACTTTGAACTTTACCTGCAATGGGACTCGATGCGGCCGGAAGTACTAAAGGCGCTCCGTGGAAAAGACCTGACCGATGTAAGGGTACAGGCTATGGAAAAGCTCAATTCACTCAACCTTTCCACCACCCTGGTCGTAACCATGCAAAAGGGGTTGAATGATGATGAAGCAGGATCAATAATAGAATATGCACTGCAACAAAAATGTGTTCGGGGAGTTACGTTCCAGCCAGTGCAGATTGCGGGCAGGTTTGACCACGACCCAGACCAAAACCGTTTGACACTTACAGAAGTGCGGGACGCGATCCTGAATCAGAGCCCGGTATTTAAGCCGAATGATATCATACCCGTGCCATGCAATCCCGACGCGCTGGCGATGGGTTATGCACTCAAACTTAATGGCAGTGTTTTCCCGCTGACGAGGTACCTGGACCCAGCAGTTTTGCTGGACAATAATTCGAAAAACACCATTGTTTACGAACAAGACACGAAGCTGCATGAACACCTGATCAAAATATTCAGCACAGGCATTTCGGTCGATAAAGCGACGGAAGACATGCACCAGCTTTTGTGCTGCCTGCCACAGATCTATGCACCGGGATTGAGTTACGAAAACCTGTTCCGGGTAATCATTATGCGGTTCATTGATGCGTATGATTTCGATGTGCGCTCCATTAAAAAATCATGCGTGCATATTGTGAGTAAGGATGGCCGCATTATACCCTTTGAAACCATGAATCTCTTCTACCGCGATGACAAGGAGAAACGATTGGAAGAATTGAAAGCTAATATTCAATAAAAGGCCTCTGGATTATACGGTGCCAGTAACAAAACTGAGTTAGAAAACCCAATTGAGCATTTCTATGAAAATGAATTTATGATTGCAACACTGGCACTTCTGGCATCATTTACTGCATGTGTGAGCATAACTTGCGGTACTGTCTGGCTGATTATTGCATGGGTAAAGAAGGACAAGGAGCTAAAAAAGAGCGGCTTGAAAATGTTACTGGTGGGCGGTATTGCCTTATTGATAAGTGTGCCATTGTGTACCCAGGCTGTAGTGAGCACACTTTAATCTCAAGTTCCTAAGCATTTAATAGTTCAGACAATTCCCTATCTTAGTGTAATGGTTGCCATATTGGGCCTGATTGCGCTATTTATTTCCGGATTTACTGTGCCCATTGGGGGCCTTATGTTATTGGTTGCATTGATAAAAAAATCACCTGGTCTGAAGAAAACTGGTTTGAAAATGTTGCTTGTAGGTGGCCTGCTGATATTGGTGGGCGGCACGCTTTGTTCATTGAGTTTTTAATTAAGAGGAGCTTATGATAACACTCGGTGTAATAGCATTGATCATTGCGGGCATTTGTATACCGCTGGGACTAATTGCTGTCGTCATTGGCCTATTTTCTGATTCAACATTTATCAGGAAGGCAGCTTTTGCGCTACTACTGACAGGTGGCATTTCTTTGCTTGCAAGTGGGTTACTTTGTTCTACGGGTGCAATGATGCACTAGTTGTCGAGGGGTATATTTATTCTTATCCAGAGTGCGTCTCCCGATAGCCTTTAAGCATTGCGAAAAGGCAACTGCTGGAATTCTCCAACACAGCGGCTGTGCACACTATTTCTATTGCCCCTGCTGTGAGTAAGAAAGTCCCCATGTTTACAATTGGCAAACCGCTGCAAACGGTAGGCTCTCCATAGACGTTAATAGATGCTTCCCGAAACAAACCCCGACATTGTGCTACATTTAATTGCCGATGCATTGCCCACGAACTATTTAAACGGTCATGAACATCTTCGAAACAATTTTAAAACCGGCCCTTATCATTGCATTGGTAACAATTCCAGCGGGCTTAATAACAATCATAATTACCCTGTTTTCTGATTCGAAATGGAAAAGAAACCTGGCAATGATATTGTTGCTCACCGGCGGAATAACACTATTCATCGGAATTGTTCTTTTGGTTCTTTATCTGATGCGATTAATATTATAAATAAACACTTGCTGCCATTGCGGCATCAACAATACTCTATTTATGAATATCGCTCCTAACTCTCCGCCAGATAGACCTCTGCTGAACTCAGTAAAGGATGTGGCTAAAGCCGATTAGTTCTGTTTTGTCCCCGGCTTAAAAGCCGGGGCAACTGAAATGAGAGGATGTAATTTTATGAATGATACCGGTTAATACTTTGTCTCAACGAAATACCTTCCTCCCTACATTCAGAACTTTGTCGCAAACAGCCCCATTGAATGTCGTAAACACACTAATAAACGCAGACAACAGTCGGCTACCTTTGTGTAAAATGTAGCCATAAATTGCAGACCATGGAAAATTACAATTTAGATAGAGACGTCACTGTATTTGGTGTTACCGCATCATCGTTTCCGGCAGGGGTAATGGAGGCCCACCAAAAGTTGCATGCGTTGATCCCCCCTGATGATTGCCGGATGTACCTGGGTCTTTCGCGGCCTGACCAGACTGGCAACATCATTTACAAAGCAACTGCGGAAGAGCAATTCCCGGGTGAGGGAGCGGGGTTTAATTGTGAGACCATTTTGGTAAAAAAAGGCACTTACGCCAGCATTGTTATCCGCGACTTCATGCAGGACATACCGGCCATAGGAAATGCTTTCCGTGAGTTGCTCGCACACCCCGGGCTAGACCATGAAGGATATTGCGTGGAATGGTACATGAATGAAAAGGACGTACGTTGTATGGTGCGTCTTGCTGGAGATAATAACTAAACGAAACTCCCAAAATGGTAAAAGGCAACGAACAAATTACGGTAGAAGGGTACCTGGCGGCATTACCGTCAGAGGCGCGGGAAGCCATGGAAGAGCTGCGTGGCATCATCAGGAAAACGGCCCCGAAAGCGGAAGAACTGATCAGCTACCAGATGCCCGCCTATAAATACCACGGAATGCTGATGTACATAGGTGCAGCAAAGAATCACTATTCGCTGTTTCCCGGCAATTCAACATTGATCAAGGAACAATTTGAGCAGGAACTTTCGGCCTATGATGTTTCGAAGGGAACCATACGTTTTAGCTATGACCAGCCATTGCCCGTAGAACTGATCAAAAAAATCGTTTTGACCCGAATGGCGCAAAACGAAGCAGCAGCCCAATTGAAAGCCGAAGCAAAGACAGCTAAAAAGGTAAAAAAATAAAACCTCCTGCGCCAAACACGAGCAAAATGGTAGAAGTATTCAAGACCAATGTGGACAATATGGAGCAATCTGAGTTACTGGCTCAGGAGCTCCGATATCGCTTTCCGGGTGGGAACATCAGTTTCGATCTGGAAGACTGTGACAGGGTGTTGAGAATCTCCGCCGGTGATGTTTGTTGCCGTTCTGTAGTTGGTATCCTGAACCGTTATGGGTATCATGCCGAGGTGATGGAATAATGCCGGTCAATTATTCCTTGCGCCCTGCTGTATCCATTTCAAAACAAGGCCAATGTCATTGGCTCCCAGTTTGCCGGTAGGCGGCATGGGTGTGCCGGAGGAATTCATGGTCATGTACAAAAAGCTGTTGGATGGGCTCACTGTATCAATCTCCTTTTTTGCAAACAAACGAACATACGCATTTACCGCAGTCAGGTCCAGGTTAGCAGCAGGACTGCTACCGGCGTGGCATCCGTTGGTACTGCAATTTGACGCGAATAGCGGCAGTATGTTCTCCTGAAATGATACAGTAACCGGTAACACCGGCAGGGTCTCCGTGGGTTTATGCGTACAGGAAAGCACGGTTGCGGCAACAACTGCCACAACCATACTCAGCAAGCGTTGTTTACTATTCTTCATACCTGATCATATTGGAAATATTATTCGCAATTTGCGTAGCTATTGTTGCGTTTACAAAAGGCGTTGCTTCATTTTGTGTTTTAAAGCTGACCCCATTTAACACCTTGCCATAGTCCGCGATCAGGTGGACGAAAGAAACCTCATTGCCCACCACCGTAAAATTCATTACCGGTAAATTCACCGTTGCCAGCATACCGGAGGTTCCGAGCTGGTAGCTGAAATGCCTGTTTACAGGGCCATTTTGTGCCACGGTTGTATCAGCATAACCTGCTATGTTCATGAAAATATACCCTTGTGTGGTTGACCCAAACCACATGGATGGGTTTTGGACAGAAAGCACACTTGAAGCACCATAGGTGGCCGGGTTGGTTTGGTTTGCAGCTGCATCCACCCCCACATTAAATGACACGGAAGTGTAGTTACCGGTGGGCACACTATCTATTTTGATATCTTCTTCCGCCATAGTCTTCAGTGCATAGGCACCACTAACGGCATAGGTCGCCCCATCAGCCTTATGCAACACAACACCGGAGATATAAAACTCCGCCGTATCCAGCTGAAAATGCCTCCCGATGGCATCCATGGCTATCATGGCCGAATCGACTTCATTTGTGTCGATATCCGTATGCATATGAAAGTACAATACCCCCTTGGGTGTTGCAACTACTGCATTGTCCGATTTTTTGCATGCACCCATTCCTGCGATAAGGCTTACCATTGCAGCCACTGCTGCTAATTTCCATTTATTCATTGGTTATAGAATTTTGAAAGTTTTTTAAATAAAGTCTGCACACCAGATGCAAGGGTTGTGAGGATATTTCATCAACACCATAGCACCCAAAGTTAGTTCAACACCTACGGTGTAGGTGTTCTAGTTTGCCTACCGCCTCCACGATGGCTATCGGGATCACCGACGGCTATTGTTGTTGAAGCCTTTCAGGCTTCCTTACTTGCTTTTGTTCCAGTTCTCCAGAAAACCGAATCATCAGAACACATATTGAATCCCAGCCTGTAGCTCATTACGCTGTGTCATTTGCACTCCGTTCAGATCCTGATAAACCGGGATGCCGAATTCCGCTCTAAAGGTTAGTGCCCGCAGTTTTGGCATCGAGCAACTTAAACCTATGTAGGTGCCGATCGTTGTCCCGCCATAATTTGATGCATTGGCCATCGGGTCATTGTACATCAGCAGGGCAATATCCTTGTCATACCCAGCCATTGCTGCAGTGTATTTGCCTGCCACCCTTGCTGAGAGTCCGATCCACGGCAATATTTTACGGGCCGCCCACATGGTGAGTGCCATGTTATTACCATAGCTATATCCACGTGTGTTCCTACCCATGTTGGTGCTGCCAGCCAGTTCTGCCCCAAAGGAAACCAGCTCTGACTGCCACGTATAGGTAATTACCGGAAGCAGCGCAAAAGTGCCTGCTCCCTGTTGCATATTGTAGGCCAGAAGTTGTCCTTCCCCCTTCATCGTTGTGCCCCTGCTACTTATAGAACCAGTGGGCAACCCCATGCCCAGGGTTACGTTCAGCTTATTTTCGGGAGTATTGAGCAGGCGGTAGGTGGCATATATCCTGGTGTCACCCGGCCCACTGGAAACAGATTTCATTTCATTTACTGTACCCTGCATGACCATTCCCATTTCTTTCATGCCCATGGTCATCTGACAGGCTGCAAAGGAAAACATAGCCGTCACCGAAAGTCGGGTGGTGACACCATACATAACCATGGCCATGTGCATTTGCATATCCATCTTCCGGGGAGCCATAGCGTAATCACGGTAAACCTGTTCATCGGTCCATTTGCTGGTTCCACTTTGGTTACCCTGCAGGTGGGTATTCATAAAAGAATAACCTGTCATCCATTCTCGTTTATCGGGTACATGCCCTGCAATAGTATTTATCGGAGTCAGTTCCAGGTCGCGGCAACCGCAGCCGGGGCTGCATGTTTCAGTTGTGTTTCCGTTCGCGGGTTGCGCCTGGGCAAATCCCGCAAACGAAAAACATGCGAGTGCAAGGGCACCCACTACATTTTTCATGTTTTAAGTTTTAAGTAAGACTAAAACCCTTCGCTTTCGGGAAGGAATTATCCACACAGGACAAGCACGGAAAACAAACACCATTGAGTGACGCTCAACCAGCGCCATTAACAAACGTCAATGATGGATGAATACACCTGATTACGCCAGACAACGTTTAGTAGTCGGGCAAGGTTTGTCCCTCAAACATCAAGCCACAGAGGGCGGGTGGAATTCGGAAGTCAGGAAGGAGAATTTGTAATGATCCTGAAAGAAAGAAACAGGTAGGGTGCTCACACTGTGAACCTGAACAACAATTTGCATTCGTGCGGGAACCAGGTAGACAAATGCTTCAGCTTTCTCCTGCTTTGAGGGTACGGAACGCGAGTTGCTACTCTCATCCTTTTTAAGCTGCTTTTTCAGATAGCATTTGCCGCAACACTTCATCTGAGGTTTGTCTCGGTTCTCACACAAGTTTCTGGCAATAAAATCTCTGTTCAGGTAGAAACCCGAAACAATGAAAAACCTGCTGTTAGATTGCAACAGGATTGCCAGAGACAGTAATATGACGAGAAAGTGTTTCAATATTGTATTTGTACCGGGTACTGATCCCGTTTGTGCAAAGTTATGGTAATGCAACTAAAAACATATTTCCGAAGTATGCCGGTCATTAAAGCGAAGAAGGCCAGTAATCCGAATGCAATTGTTAATTGTCGCTCAACGACTGGGTAACCCTGGAAGGTTAGGCTGCACCCTTTCAAAAGGCCTCACCCAAAATTTAGTTATATACATATGAAATTTACCTCCACTTAAATGAAATTAAATAACATATAGGGCAGCCAACTACTATAGTTAGTAGTGTGCATTTTATATTTTTGTTCCAAAAATCATTCATAACCTGTTAAAAACGAGACATTAATGAGGAAATTGTTACTCTTGATTTACCTATTCATTACTTCTTTTTCCGGAAATGCGCAAACAATTATTACAATTGCAGGCAACTGGAATCCAGGGTGTTTCGGCGATGGAGGGCCTGCTACCGCAGCATCATTTAACAACCCTGCCGGAATGTGTTTTGACGGGAGTGGGAACCTCTATATAGCTGATCCCACAGGTGGTCGGATTCGCAAAATAGATGCAACAGGAATAATTACGACTGTCGCTGGCAATGGTTCCTGGGGGTTTTCGGGAGACGGAGGTTCAGCTACTGCAGCGAAACTGGCGCTGCCAAGTGATGTTTCCGTTGACCGCGAGGGCAATCTTTACATTGCTGACAATATGAATTATTGCGTTCGTAAAGTATCGCCTTCAGGTATTATTTCGACCTTTGCCGGCACTCCCGGCACGGGCGATCATACAGGAGATGGAGGCCATGCAACTAACGCAAAATTAAATCCAGTCCGGGGTATTTACCGGGATGGCAGCGGGAACACATACATATGCGAAGGATGCTATATACGTAAGATAGACTCATCAGGCGTCATATCAACTGTCGCCGGAACGCCTTTCACTTTTGGATATGGCGGTGACGGGGGACAGGCAACTGCCGCGATCCTGAACACGGCGATGCGCCTGGTCAAGGACGCAGCCGGGAATATCTACTTTTCGGATGACCGGAACAACAGGGTTCGCAAAATTGACCCTTCAGGAGTTATTTCTAATTTTGCCGGCAATGGAACTGCAAGTTCCACCGGCGACAATGGACCGGCCACTGCGGCAGGATTAAACGCGCCTGCTGCACTCGCGTTAGACGCCAACGGAAATTTATACATCGGGGAGCAGAATGGCAGCCGCATCAGAAAGGTTTCACCCTCAGGCATCATTTCGACAGCTATCGGTACGGGTGATGATGGTTTTTCCGGTGATGGCGGCAGCGCCTCCGCAGCCAAAATAGGTAGCCCCAGAGGTATAGCTATCAATTCTAACGGCGATATATACTACTCCGACGCTTCTTTAGGCCGTGTCCGAAAAATATTTGTTTGTCCACCCCTTGTTGTGGCACCTATAAATGGCCCTGCTACTGCCTGCCTTAATGATAGAACAACCCTTACCTGTGCAACCTTTGATGGGACCTGGACAAGTAGTGACCCATCAACAGCTGCTGTCTCTTCGGCCGGGGTGGTGACCGGCAACCGAACAGGTACAGTTATAATAACCTACACTGTTACCGATGCGTGCAATGTGCCGACTTATGTAACAAAGACCATAACTGTAAAGGGCACCACCTACCCCGCTTCAATAGCCGGAACAGACACGGCAGTATGTGCCAATAGTAAGATTAACTTCTCGTGCAGTACACCTAATGGTATATGGAGCAGCTCCAACCCGTCAATTGCAACCGTGACTAATACAGGTACGGTCACCGGCATTGCTGCGGGTACGGTTGTCGTTTCCTATATAATCATCAATGAATGTTCATTTGCGGGTTCATCAACAAGGGCTGTAACTGTAAACGTCCCGCCAATAGCCGGCACAATCATTGGCCCACGAAACATATGTACTACCGGCGGTACGGTCACCTATACCAATTCTGGTACAGGGGGTGGCATCTGGTCTGTCACCAACCCTTCTTGTGCAACAGTTACGGGCAACGGGGTCTTTTATCCGCTGAATGTATCAGGAACAACTCTTAAATATGCAGTAACCAATAATTGTGGCAGCTCCAATACCAGCATCGATGTCATTACTACCCCCGCCGGAATCCCACTTGCAACCACCGGGCCGTTAAGGGTGTGCAAGGGTGCAACTGTTACCTTTAGCAACACTACTGTTGGTGGTAAGTGGACGACAGCAAACCCCGCTATAGCCACTGTAGACAGCACAGGCGTGGTAACCGGCATTGCTGCCGTAATGACCATTATTACCTATAGTGTTACCAATAACTGCGGAACCTACACCTCTCCAAGAAATATCATTGTTGATGTTACTCCCCCTGCCGGAACTACCATCGTAGCTACCGATTCTACAATTGCCAGCGGTGCTACGCTCAAACTACAGCACACTGGTGGAACCGGAACATGGTCCAGCAGCAACCCGGTTGTGGCATCAGTATCAACCGACGGTACGGTAACCGGGAACAGCCCGGGTTCTTGTACCATCAATTATTCAGTAACCAACGGATGCGGCACCCAAACCGCCGATCAGCCTTTTACCGTCACTGGGCATTAATTGATCGCACAGGCAAATGCATCAAAATGATGGAACATACATTACACCACTCCTTTTGCACGCCCCGCCCATGTCGCGGGGCACTGTCGTTATTGATGAAATCAATAATTACACCACGTTCAATATGCAGCTATAGCCTACTTTTGCAGCCTTAATCATACTTATGGCTATACAGATAGGGCAGCAAGCCCCGGATTTCACACTACGTGACAACGAAAAAAACAAAGTTAACCTGAGCGAACAAAGAGGTAAGAATGTCCTTTTATTGTTCTTCCCCCTGGCCTTTACAAGTACATGCACTAAGGAACTATGTGGCGTGCGCGACAACATTGCCATGTACAACAACCTCGATGTGCAGGTGTATGGCATATCAGTCGACTCGCTGTTTTCCCTTAACAAGTTCAAAGAAGAACAAAGCCTGAACTTTCCTTTGCTGAGCGATTTCAACAAGGAAGTATCTACTGCTTACGATACAATTTACGCTTCATTCTTTAACGATATGAATGGTGTCTCTAAACGTTCCGCATTTGTTATAGACAAGGAAGGCATCGTGCGCTATGCCGAAGTGCTGGAAAACGCCTCAGATGTTCCGAACTTTGAAGCGATCAATACATGTTTACAACATATTAATCAGTAATTTCGCCCTATTAAACGATCGTTTTGTATGAAAAAAATTTACTTTGCCATTTGTGCTCTTGCATTTACTGCAGCAGCACATGCTCAAACAATACCTAATGCAGGCTTCGAAGCCTGGCGTACCAGCTCATCGGGAACCACCAGTTCAACAAGCGTTGCTGTTAAGGCTCCGATCAATTGGTTTGGGGCCGATTCCCTGATCATAGGTGACGGACAACTTTATGGCTCAGCACTGGGTATTTCTCCTACCGTTTGGCAACGCCAGTTGTATATGGATTCAGGCGCGAATGCACACGGCGGTACCTATTCTGCTAAAATGGTGACCAAGCACCAGGATACCCTGGGAACCTTCCCTGGCGTGCTTTCCAATGCACAGGCACACATTACGATTTCAATTGCCGGCACATCATTTTCAGTAAGCCCGCTTACCTATTCAGGCGGAACCCCAGTAACTGCAGGTGCCAAAACTGTAAGTGCATGGGTATTGTATACTGCGGGTGCGGCGTTAGATAGCGGTATCCTTTCAGCAGGTGCTTATGCACACATCGGTGGTATCGATTCACTGGTTGGTTCTGGTTCAGTTAAGATCGCTCCTTGTACTTCGTTTACTCAGGTTACCGCAACCCTCAATTACCCCGTCATCGCCTTAGGCGCTTTGGTTGATACTGTTCGCATTTATCTGGCGAGCAGTGCTGGTGGTGCTGGTGGCATCCATAATGCAGTGGGCAGTACCCTTTGGGCCGATGATGTTACCATGACCATGCTGCCAGTTGGCATTAAGGAATTGGATAACGTTGCGGACCTTGCAAGTGTTTACCCTAACCCTGCAAACGATGTTGTGAATATTGAAGTTGCCGGCAGTGATGCAGTAACATTCAACCTCGTAGCGGTAAATGGCCAGACAGTTGCAAGCAAAACTTGCACAGGTAAAACCGAAATGGACATTTCCAGCTTATCTGCAGGATTGTATTTTTATACAATTACCAATACAACTGGC
>CANCOG010000090.1 GCA_947379685.1 Flavipsychrobacter stenotrophus
AGGGAAATAGACATTACAATTCTGGCCGATAACATTCTCTGAAAAAAGAAAATTCGTGTAGGTGTAGCCCGCATTCAAACCGACATTGGCCACAAAATAATTCCTGCGGAAAGTAAAATTACTTGGTGCAGAGCCCGCCTGTAGCTGCCCTGCAAACACCAACCCCATCACTACCGAACCATTTGCAGCGGTGCCTATTGTAAAGCTGCCCGATATAGTTGCCGGAAGACGGTCAGCATTCATAGGATTGTAGCCTGGGCCTATGATTACCAGCCGCTTAGTGAGCGTGAAACCACCGGCATCATAAGCGACAGCACTTCCTGCAACCAGGATAGTATCTCCGTTTGACGCTGCTGCGTTAGCCAGGGTCAACGAGTTATATTGCCCGGGATTGTAAGCGTAGGTAACTGTGTTGTTTACTGTACGGGTTGTTGCATTCCCTGTGTTGCTCAGCAAAAGGGAAGAAGCGGCCAAAATCAATGCACTGATGTGTTTTCTCATTTCATTTTCTATTTTAGGTGTTAATAATAAATTATGCTTTAGCTAATTGAATTACAACTGATTACGGTGTAAAAGTACCTTTGAACCATTCCGAAGGAAACGATTGAAAACAAGGGAGGAGTTGATAATGATCAACGCAAGTGGCTTGTGCAACCAACTATTCGAGTTTGCAACTTATGGTTATTGTTTGGGGGGATGGAACTTGGCAGAACTCAGGTAGGTACAAATAACAAGAGGGGTGCCCGAAACGGACACCCCTCTTACTAATGAATTTAGTTATAGCCTATTCCTTTATCAAACGCTGAACCACCTTCTGGTCATCAGCAGTGAGTTCTACCATGTAGATTCCTGATGCCAGGTTTGACAGCGGTATTGTAACACCCCCATTTTGCTTCATGCCCAATGACTGGTTGTACACGCTTGATCCGGAAAGGTCCAGGATACGAATGGCGACATTTGAACCCTTAGCTTGTGTGAAGGAGATCTTTACCTCGTCAGATGCCGGGTTAGGTGTCACTTTTACATCGAGACCTTTGTACACAATTTCCTTTACAGTAGCCGGTTCCATGCTCAACTCGAACCTGTTTTCGCCCTGTGTATTTTTGTCCTTAGTTACAGAGAAACGGTACTCTGTGCCTTGTTGCAACAATACATACTGGCCCAACAATTTATCGTGCAGATACACCTTGCCACCTTCTGGAACAGCAATGTTCTCGGCCCTAATGATGTAATCCTGGGCATAGCTGCTGGTAACACCGATCGGTATGATACCTTCAGCAGCATACGGACGAGCATCAACCATGAGCTTGTGCTTATCGGCAGAAAGACTGTAGAAATTGAAATCGTTACCCGATGGTTTACCTCCGTCGAACTTAGTGTCTTCGTCGTTGGTTGCAGCGTCGTCGAACTTAACATACAACATATCGAAAGGATGATAGTTGGCATCGTATACGTACAGCGAAACAAACTCGGTACGGGCTTTCATGAGGCTGTAGGCATTCGAAATTGTAGCCGATTTATTAGTCTCTACAAAATTGAGCTGGTCGCCATCATGCATTGCCCTTACCTGGAAGGCATCATTAGCCTGCAGGTAATAAGGAATAGCTGCAGGTGAGCCGCCACCAGTTGAATATGGTACTGCCTGGAAGGCACCAGCAGTATTCAGGAATGGATTCCAGATATAGAAGTAAGCACCATTGATGCGACCTGAACTTGCAGCATTGAAAACGACAGTTCCGATATCAACGGGAGAAGCGTAAGGGTTACCAACCATGTTGTAATCCTGAGTGGAAGAAGTTCCCCGTGCCAGCGAAACGTTCTGATTGCCTTGATTCAAAGTTCCCCATTGGCTACCTGTTGTAGATGAAATAACTACATACGGTCCGAACCCGAGGCCCTCGCCCTTGGCACCGCGGTAATAAACACGGATACCCTGGTACTGATGCAGCCTGTTACTGTCCTGGGTTGTGTAAGTGCTGGCAAATGGCCTCCAACCCGGATCACCTGAAAGTGATGAATTACCTACATATGGGTTGTACCTGTATGCTGATGGCTGGTTGGAACCTGTTGTGGTAAAACCATTTGTAGCTCCACCTGTGCCGGTAATATCCACATAGTTTTCAAGCTGATCTAATCCGATATAATTGCTGAACGGATGTCCCCAGAAGCGGTAAGCCCTGCGGCCACCTGAGAAGAACTGATTAACCTTTACATTGCCTGTTATGCTGGTTCCTGATGGCAGTACAGCTACACGGGCGCTGCCGAAAGTATCGGAATACAGTACTACGCTATCGCTGGTTGCCAGTGAACCAGATGTTACAGACAAGATACTTTTTACGGTAAGCCTTGAACCGGTTGCTACGGTTACTCCGGCGCTATTGTTGACATCGAAGCACGACACTGAGCCAAAACCATTTACTGTTTGGGCCGATGAATTGTCCATACTCAGCTTTCCTGCACCAGTTACTGAGCCGTTGTTTGTGAGGTTGCCCATTACATTGAGCGTTGCTGCACTATTTACAGTAACAGATGCACCGGAAACGATTGTCAGATTACGTGTAGTTCCCGAAGCAGACGCAGCAATCGCAGGTGCATAAGTTGTGCCTGCAGGAATGGTTGCATCGTCAGAAGAACCAGGAACGAAACCGCAAGACCAGTTTGCTGCATTATTCCAGTCGGTAGATGTTGTTCCCGTCCATTGCATAGGAATTGCTGTAACAGTTGCAGATGAGCCAATAGCGTTGGAGCAGGCCGGGTTATGTGCTTTTACGAGTACATATGTGTGACTACCAGCAAATACACCAGTAGACAATGAATAAGTGCCACCTGTAAGTGTTACAGTTGCAGGTGAGCCGCCATCAATTGTGTAATCGATATCAGCAGCGCTGGTACCTGAGAACACAATGTTGGTTGCATAACCAGAGCATGGTGATACTGCAGAGGAAATAGACGCAGTTGGATTTTCGTAAACTGTTAGTGTAAACGAATATGCTGAACTGGTACATGAACCGTTTGAAACAGATATTGTGCCAGTATAGACACCATGAACGCTCGTATTCGGAACAATCAACGAGATAATGCCACCAGACAATGTTCCTGCGCTTACGTTGCTAAATCCGTCTGCCAGGGCTGTTGCACCCCATGTAATGTTGTAAGTAGTTGGTGAGCCAACCGCACTTGAATAAGAAATAGTTGCAGATGAGATAGGCTGACAAACGCTTGGATTACCACCTAATGAAACAGACGTTGCCACACTAACTATTGCATTTCCGGTCATATTTGTAGAACAGCTACCAAGGGTACCTACGGCTGTGTAAGTGCCGGGAGTTGTTTGCGTACCGAAGCTGATTGCAGCAGCCGTGCCAGGGACAGTGCCACCTGATGTAGAACCGTTAAGGTACATCTGGTAGTTCACCCCTGATTGAGAGTTGGCAACTCCAACTGCTACGCCCGATCCACCGCACCCACCTGAGCCGCCAGTTACGGCATAGGCTGTAGGAGATGTTCCAATAATGCTGGCTCCGGTCATATTAGAAGTACAGCCACCTGCGCCGGTCCCTACAATTGTATAGGTGCCTGCAGTAGTTATTGAACCATAACTCAATGCAGATCCGGTACCTGATAGCGTTGTACCACCAGTGCCTGAATTAAATAACTGGTAGCTTACACCCGACTGGGAATTAGACAAACCAATAGTAACTCCGGGGGCAGTACAACCGTTACCACCAGTCAGGGAATAAACGGTCGGGCTTGTGTTTACCGACACATGGACGCTACCCGTCATGTTAGTATTACAAGGTGCCAGGTTATTTGTTGCTTGTACGGTATAGGCACCAGCAGTATCGGTAAACAACCCAAAATCAAGCGCCGAGCCAGTTCCTGCTATAGGGCTACCTACTGTTGATGCGCCTTTATATAATTGATAATGCACGCCTGTGTCGGAACTGGTTAAGCCAATATGCACTCCGGTACCCGGCACTGTGCAATAGCCACCGCCACCAGTAATAGTGTATGCAGTTGGGTAAGGGGCAACAGTAATTGTCTGGGTAGTTACATTACCTGTGCAACCACTATAGATATCGCGGGTGGTGACTGTATAAGTACGTGTTGAGGTAAGTGATGACGCAACCGGGTTAGCAATTGTTGTGCTGCTCAAACCGGTCGATGGCGCCCATGAATAAGTATAGGTAGGCTTTGTGAACCTGTGTGCCTCCCCTGCTGTTACAGAATAGTTAGTATAATTTTGGCCTGGCACTGCGGTACCCTGCGAACCAGTAAGATCCTGAAGGCCGCAGGTCAAGTCATTTCCGTTACCCAGGTTAGTTTTTAATACAATGAGATCGATCTTATTGGTAGTTTCATAAAGTACGATCTGACCGGTATTTTTTATTGTATTGTCAGTATAGTCACTCACATTATTATAATAGACAACAAACTGCCTGTTTGGTGATGTACCAACTGTCGCATACTTAATAGTACCGCCAGCAGTCTGGTCCATATCGTGCCAGAAAAGGGCTATAATCCCTTCAGGAGCAGAAGCATCTGGCAATGCCAACGGACTGAAATCATATGCTGGCGTACCAAAATTGATGAAGCCGTTGGTACAAACATTCACCGAGGTATAATTTGTTCCGTAATAATTGAAGTTAAACGGAATGGTAACAGCCGCTGTGGCATCATCACCCGTTACAGCAACCGTACCGGTCATTGTCACCAGGCCATATGTAGTTGAATTGACGAGGTAATCGGTAGGAGCCACTATAACATCAGACAGACTTGAAGTGCTACCTGTACAAACAGAGGAAGGAGATGCCGTAACTGTAACCGTTGGCAATGGATCAACCACCACATTCATTGTAGCTGAATTAGCACAACCACTGATGGTGGCCGAGAATGAATATGTGCCTGCTGCACTTGTTGTTGCACTGCTGATAGTTGGTGTAAGGCTGGTTGAAGTAAAACTGTTAGGGCCAGTCCAGGAATATCCGGTTCCGGACGAAGATAGCGAAGCGGTCAAATTAAGGTTTGACCCACTGCACAATGGTCCATTATTACTGAGCGTAATAGATGCTCCATTAATATTAACTGACTTTGTAGCTGCAGTTCCGCAACCAGTAGAATAGCTAATAGTGACTGTCCCGTTTGACACCCCTCGAACAACGCCACCTGATGTAACGGTTGCAAGAGCAGTGTTACTGCTCGTCCATGCACCAGAGGCTGTAGCATCTGCCAGCGTGCTTGTTGCCCCAACGCAAATATTCACTGCAGTAGCAGGAGTGATTGCAGCGGGAGAGGCAGAACCAACTACCATAGCGCGCGTGACTGCCGGGCAGGAAGAAATAGTATAGCTTACCGTACTTGTTCCTGTTGTTGAAGTACTGGTAAACACACCAGTGCTTGAATTAACGGTACCCATTGTAGTTGGGGTATTGCTCCAGGTACCACCTGAAACGCTGTTAGCCAAAGTAGTAGTAGATGAAATACAGATTGCGGCAGCCCCGGTAATAGCACCCGGCGCTGTTTTCACAGTAATGACGGCATTGATGCCTGTCAACGGTATTGAGCATGTACCAATATCAATATGTGTATAAGCAAAGGTATAAGTAGTAGAAGTCCCGGTAGTGGAGAACAAGGTATCAGAAGTTAGGGTTGCACTTCCGGTTGCATCGAGCACTATAGTGCGTGGCGTACCACCATTAATAGTATAGGTTGCGGTAGCCGTTGCAGGACCTGTGAATACCAGATTGGTAACGTTTCCGCTGCATATTGTGGTTGTTCCGGAAATGGTACCGGTCAGCGTACCTGTGTTTACCAATACGGTTGCTGAGTTCATGCAACCTGTTGTTGCGTCAGTTGCTGTAACAGTAAACGTCGAAGCAGAGCTGATAGGACTGGCGGTCGGGCTTGACGCAGTTGAACTGCTCATACTTGCTGCCGGCGCCCATGAATAAGTATATCCGCTTGTTGCTACTCCTGTAAAATGCCATGCTTCAGTACTCGCAGCAAAAACTACATTGTTCCTTGCGGGCGCTGTTACGCCTTGTGTACCATACAGGTCCTGCATTCCGCAAACCGCTTCCACATCGGAAGTACTGGTACTGATGAGCAAATCAATAAGATTTGACGTTTCATAGAGGATGATCTGCCCCGTGTTAGGGCCAGAACCGTCCAGATCAGGAACAGCATTATAGCTCACTACGAATTTACGGTTTGGCGCTGTACCTAAAGTCTGATATTTAATATTTCCGCTGGACGAAAGTTCCAGATCATGCCAGAACAATGCCACTATGCCTTCGGGGGCGCCCGAGGACGGCAGGGTAACCGGATAATAGTCGACAGCAGGGGTACCGAAATTAATGAACCCGTTAGAACAGATATTTACTGATGTATAAGGCAGGCCGTAATACGAAAATGTAAATGGCAGTGCTACCGTCACATAGTCATCATCGACACCAGCCAGAACACTGGTACCTGCAGTAGACACTGCTGCATAAGTAATGCTGGTTGCCGTATTAAAATTGGTATTTATGATTGAATTAGACAAAACAGCCGAACCACCGACACATGTTACAGTTGGGATTGCTGAGGCCGAAATTGTAAATGGCCCGTTTGCAGCGTTTACGGTTGCAGTTGCAGTAACCGCACACGATCCTATTGTTCCCGTAAGTGTATAGACCGTATTTGAAGTTGGTGTAGCAGTAACGCTGGAACCTGTTGTTGCACTTAATCCTGCAGAAGGAGCCCAGCTATATGCTGTAGCGGTGCCACTGGCTGTAAGAGTTGGCGGTGTTCCCGCACAATAAGTTGCAGTTGTGGGGCTGACAGTGACAGTTGGCGGCGAAACCAATGTTATTGTTTCACTCTGCCCTGTTACTGATGCGGAACAAGCACCTGAGCCGACTGTAGTAAGTACATAAGTTGTAGTAGAAAAAAGTGCACCGGTACTTACAGTAGCCGAACCTGTTGCATCTAACGAGGTTGTAATGGGCGACCCTCCATTAATTGTATAAGTTGCTGTACCATAGGCAGGCCCCGTAAATACTACGTTAGTAGAACCACCGGTACAGGCTGTTGTACTTGGGCTGATGGTGCCCGTAATTGAGCCTATCGTCACGGTCGTAGTTGCAGTTTTAAAGCAACCGGAACCGGCATCGGAGACTGTGAGCGTATAAATGGTAGTTGAGGTTACCGGACTGGCCACCGGACTAGCCGAAGTAGAGCTGCTCAAGGCAGCTGCAGGAGCCCAGGAATAATTGTATCCGGATGTTGGTACGCCGGTAAAATGCCAGGCTTCATTTGTAGCATCGAAAGTCGTGTTGTTACGGCCTGACGGAGTAACGCCCATGGAGGCATAAAGATCCTGCACTCCTACAGTCACCGCAGTGCCGGAAGCTTCAGATACACTTGCAATAAGGATATCTATATTGTTACTGGTTTCATACAAAATGATCTGGCCGGTATTTGTCGGGCCACCTCCAAAGTCAGAAACAGCGTTGAAACTGATGATGAACTTGCGATTAGGCGTAGTGCCGGAAGTCGTATATTTAATGTTACCGCCAGAATTGAGGTCGAGATCGTGCCAGAATAAAGCCACTATTCCTTCAGGAGCAGAACCGTCGGGCAAAGCCAGAGGACTGTAGTCAATTGCAGGAGTACCAAAATTAATAAAACCATTAGAACAAACATTGACAGAAGTATAATTTGTACCATAGAAATTGAAGTTAAATGGTATGGTTACTGCAACGTTGTCGTCATCGGCACCAGCAAGGATACTTGTTCCGGTGATAGCTGCAGCAGCATATGTTATACTGGTAACTGTATTATAATTTGAATTAGTAATCGCACTACTCAAAGTGGACAAACCGCCGGAACAAGTGGTTGCCGGTGCAGCCGAGGCCGTAGGCGCAAATATCATATCGCCTGAAGCTGAGTGGCTAACGGTGGCTGTAGCTGTATTGCTACAACCAGCGGCATTGGAGCCAGTAACAGTATAAGTAGTTGTTGAGGAAGGTGTTGCATGGGTTGTGGCGCCTGTAGTTACACTGAGATCAGTTGCCGGTGACCATGAATAAGTTGTAGCTCCCGAGCCGACCAATGAAACGAATGTGCCAAAACAATAATTAGCTGATGACGGCGTACAAGCAACAGCCGGAACAGCGCCGACGGTAATTGCAAAGGTAGCAGCTGAGCCACAACCTGTGTTATATGATACTGTTGTTGTACCTGTTGTTACGCTTGTAACTACTCCGGTGGTGGGGTTGACAGTTGCATTGGAAGGCGTACTGCTGGTCCAGATTCCGCCTGAAACAGAATTAGAGAGCGTTTCAGTAGCACCTGTCGCTCCGCAAAGTGGCGTAAAACCACCCGTAATTGCGGCCGGAGCGGTTGTATTTACTACGATTGTTTTTGTGGTTGTCGCCACACTTCCGCAAGCAGAAGTTGCGTTAAAGGTATATACACCGGCAGAAACAGTACTACAGGTAAATGCAGTAGGGTTTTGCATGGTCGATGAGAAACCCGCTGGTCCGGTCCAGGAATAACCTCCTGCTGCGGCTCCGGTAGCTGCACCTGTTAGCGAAAGAGATGCACCCGAACATACCGGATTGGGAGACTGCGTAATTCCCAATGCAGTAGGTGCATTACAATATTGTACCGTTAATACCGGAACCGGTGAAGTCGTCCCATTTATGGAATAGGCCCTGTTTCCCGTAACGGATTCCACCCAGCATACAGATACTGTGTTGGACAGATTCCCCGAGACAAAGGAAACAGCGGCAGCGGTCGTTGCCATTGTTTTAGTTACTGCCGTGGTACCCCAAGTAAGCGTATACAAAGTAGTTGTACCTGTTGTACAGGCAGCATAACGGCTCCCCGCGCCCAGAGAAGTGATGTCACCGACGTACCCATAAATTGTTTGGGTTGGCGTTGTTGTCCCTGTGATGGCCGAAATGGTAAAACCCAGCGTTACGCTGGTTACCACGCAACCGGATGGGATTGAAAGCCCGTTAAGATTAAAAACCGCATAGCCCCGGTTAGCTGCATTACTTACCGAGAGATCACCGGAAGTTGCAGCTGAAGATGTACACCACCCGGTGCTTGTGGGATTTAATGTAAGTGTTGTGGTTACTCCGTATGCCGAAAATTGCAATAAGAGTAGACCCAGAAGGAATTTAAAAGAGAGTTGTTTCATAGTAGTGTGTAATTAATAGAACTTAATGATTTTTGAGTAGGTATTTTCAGGTTAAAAGCAGAGCGGGAAAAGAGCAGTTATCAAAGGAGTACAAAAGGCCGACATAGAACTATCTCACAGTAGAAAATCTTTATAAAAACAGTGACAAAATTTTAATTGACAGTTAAAATTCACCCACTCAACACATAACATTCAATTCAAAATTAACATGCCCGTTAACAAATATACTTACAATCTATTATTTTTCCAAATTTTTCGACAGATTTTTTAGTGACATTTCATAAAATAACATTCAATTTGTGAAATATATAAATAGCGCTTTTCCTCCTCCAAGAGCAACAGGTATGCAATAATCCTTATAAATCAATAGATTAGAACTCAATTAAAACACTTCACCTTCCATCCCAGCCATCAAAGCGATATAAAAAATATACGACAGAAGTCGCCCACGTTCTGATGAAAAAAGCATTTTGAAGTACTAAATAAACGTAAGCTATGCAATCACGGTTTTAATCGGTTAGGCATAATTCAAACAAACCGAAAAACCATTTTGCATTCCTTTCTGTCCTCCTTTGTTGAAATTCATGCACACAGGGTTAAGTCTGGGATTAATAGAACCTAATGGATTTCAACTCTACCATCCAGACCTAACACCAGTCTGCAAAAAAAACTCACTTGAACAGTTAAGTTTAGGTAGTCTCTTTCAACCGCTATTTCATATGTCAAAAAAAATACTACTCTAATACTACAAACAAAGCAGTAGGAAATTCTTATATTTTTTTGGAAAGAAATAAAACATCGCTATCTTTATGGATAAAATTAAAAACTCATACCCTTATGAAACGAAAAATTACAACCCGATTATCTTTGGCCGTGCTATGCATGGCCGTTGGGCTTAGCATCAGCCCGGTTGCGCATTCGCAGGTTATCAACACCATTGCAGGAAACGGCACCGCTGGGTACGGCGGAGACGGAGGAGCAGCAACTGCTGCCAAAATAAACCTTGCAGGTGGCATAGATATGGATGCCAGCGGCAACCTTTATATCGCAGACCAGATCAATAACAGAATCAGGAAGGTATCTCCATCCGGCGTGATCACAACTATTGCCGGAACCGGCACTGCTGGTTACAGCGGTGATGGGGGGGCAGCTACGGCGGCAAAACTTTACCGTCCGACAGATGTTAAAATAACAGCTTCCGGAGTGATCTATTTAACAGACTACTTCAATCATTGTATTCGCAAGATAACAGCAGCCGGTATTATAACTACAGTGGCCGGAAATGGGTCCAGTGGATTTAGTGGAGATGGCGGGCAAGCTACGGCAGCAAGGCTGTACTATCCTCAGTCAATAGTATTAGATGCGGCGGGCAACCTGATCATTGCTGACGAGGCCAACGATCGTGTGCGAAAAGTAAACAGTACCACCGGAATTATAACAACGATTGCAGGTGGTGGTTCCAGTGGTTTGGGAGACGGGGGCCAGGCAACAGCTGCTTCATTGCACAGGCCCGGTGGAGTAATATTCAATTCCAGCGGGGAGCTGATCATCTCTGACGTACAAAATGAAAGGATCCGCAAGATCGATGCTTCAGGTATAATTAATACAATTGCCGGAACTGGTTCCGGGGGCTTTAGTGGCGACGGCGGACCTGCAACGGCGGCCCAGGTAAACCACCCGGCGCGTCTTGCTTTCGATGCATCTGGAAATTTGATTTTTGCTGATTATTTAAATAACAGGATACGTAAGATCAATACATCTTCGGTGATAACCACCATCGCGGGTACCGGTGCGGCAACTTTTGGTGGGGATGGCGGTCCGGCAACGGCTGCACAGCTTTACTACCCTGATGCTGTCTATGTCGATGCAACAGGTGCATTATACCTGGACGATGCGTTCAACAACAGGATCAGGAAGATTGGTGGATGTACAACTTCTATTGCCGGAATTCACGGTGCAAACGTAATTTGCCCCGGTGATACCCTATTACTTACGGACAGTACGGCCGGTGGCACCTGGACGAGCTCAAATACAACAGTGGCAACAGTTAGCGGCGCCGGTACTGTAACTGGCGTAGGTGCAGGTACAACTATTATTTCCTATACTGTTACCAGTAGTTGCGGAACAATAGCAGCTACTTTCACGGTGGTTACCAATCCGGCACCTTTTTCTGGCATAATTACCGGCCCATCTTCAGTATGTGTGGGTTCGGGCATTATGTTGGTTGATACTGTTACAGGAGGCGCCTGGAGTGCGACTAACAGCAATGCAAGCATTGTCGGCGGCTGGGTTATGGGTATTACACCAGGATTGGATACGGTTCAATTTACAGCATCAAATTCTTGTGGCACTGCGGTAACAACACAAGTTATTTCAGTCGACGCTGCGCCATATGCCGGTACTATAGGTACACCTGAAGGTGGCATTTGCCCAGGCGATTCAGCACTACTGGTAGACGGAGCACCAGGTGGTGTATGGATAAGCAGAGACAATGCAATTGCCACTGTTGCCGGTACAGGCAGAGTAACCGGCGTAGCAGGAGGAATTGATACTATCATGTATATAGTAACCAATTCCTGCGGATCGGACACTGCATTTACAACCGTACTAATTCGTTCAGCGGCCCAATGTAATACCGGCGTGGCCGTATTGCACCAGGGCACTGCAACATTGAACGCCTACCCTGACCCAAGCAATGGCAATTTTACTGTAACCCTGTCATCACCAACAAATGATGCAGCCCAGCTTGTTGTTACCAATATCTTAGGACAGAAGATCAACCAACAATCTATTATCCCTAACAAACCTGCAGATGTGCAATTGCACGTACCGGCGGGCGTTTACTTCCTTTCTGTATTGAGCGGTGGTGAAAGAGTGAGTGTGAAGGTGGTAGTAGAATAACTATTTTCGAAATTTATTTGGGCCGCCCCGCACATTTAGTGTGGGCGGTTATTTTTATGGTGGGGCCTATGGGAATCATTTCAGTAGCGCCGATGTCGGCACATTCGGTTCAGAGTAATTATTTGAAAAAAATCGACTATTCCCCATCATAACAATCGCAGGAAAGCAATTGCCCGTGGCATAGTGGGCATTCCTCTACGTCACAGTTTTCGACATG
>CANCOG010000091.1 GCA_947379685.1 Flavipsychrobacter stenotrophus
CTTGCAGTGTAGGTTGTAGAACCTGTACCACAAATGTTGGTAGCACCAGCAATTGAACCTGCGGCTGGAGAAGCGTTAACAGTTAACGTTGCAGTTGCTGTAGCAGAACCACAGGCATTGGTAACTGTATATGATATAGTAGTAGAACCGGCAACAACACCAGTTGCAACACCAGTTGAACCGTCGATTGTTGCAGCAGAAGTATTTGTGCTCACCCATGCACCACCAACGTCACCGCTTGAAGTCATAGTTGTAGTCAAACCAGTACAAACTGTAGCTGAACCAGAAACGGTGCCAGCATCAGGAGTATTGGTCACTGTGATTGCGTAAGTAGCGGTTGAAGTACCGCAGCTGTTGGTAACCACGTAGGAAATATTTGCAGAACCAGCAGTAACTCCTGTTGCCAGGCCAGATGCACTATTAATAGTAGCAACACCTGTATTGTCGCTGCTCCATGTGCCACCTGCATCACCACTTGTAGTATAAGATGTAGAACCTGTACCGCAAATGTTGGTAGCACCAGCAATTGAACCGGCAACCGGAGCAGGATTAACTAATAATGGATGAGTTGCAGTAGCCGAACCACATGTATTGGTAACGGTGTAAGATATTGTTGTAGAACCAGCACCAACTCCTGTTGCAACTCCGGTTGAACCGTCGATAGTAGCGACTGAAGCAGAGCTGCTTACCCATGAGCCACCGGCATCACCACTTGAAGTCATAGTTGTGGTAAGACCAGGACAAACCGACGGGCCACCGCTTACAGTACCTGCGTCAGGAGCCGCGACAACAGTGATTGCAAATGTGGCAGTAGAAGTACCGCAGCCATTTGTAACTACATAAGAAATATTTGCAGTACCTGCAGCTACTCCTGTAGCCAGACCCGATGCACTATTAATAGTAGCAACTCCTGTGTTATCGCTGCTCCATGTTCCACCTGCATCACCATCGGAAGAATAGGTAGTAGTAGTTGCAGCACAGAAAGTAGCAGCGCCAGTAATTGTTCCTGACACAGGTGCTGGGTTAACAATCAAAATGTGGGTAGCTGTAGCGGAACCACAAACATTTGTTACGGTATAGGATATTGTCGCTGGTCCGGCTGAAACGCCAGTTGCTACTCCAGTTGAACCGTCTATGGTTGCTATTGAGGTCGCGTCGCTTGTCCATGCACCACCTGCATCCCCGCTTGAAGTAATTGTAGTTGTCGTTCCAGCGCAAATTGAAGCACTCCCGCTCAATGGTCCTGCATCGGGATTAGCCGTTACCGTAACAGGGAAAGTAGCAGTTGCTGAACCACATGAATTAGAGAAAGTATATGAAATAGTTGCAGAACCTGCAGAAACACCGGTTGCCGCACCTGACACACTATTAATTGTTACGACACCTGTGGCGCTGCTGGCCCATGTCCCACCAACACTTCCGGATGTTGTATACCCAGTTGAACCAGTACCACAAATATTTGAGCTGCCTGAAATAGAGCCAGCATTAGGTAGTGGACTACCAATGAGTGGCTTTGTCGCGGTAGATGATCCACAAACGTTTGTTACTGTATATGAAATAGTAGTAACGCCAGTACCAACACCTGTTGCCACACCCGTAGAAGAGTTAATGGTTGCCGCAGTTGTAACTGTACTGGTCCAGGTACCACCTGCATCTCCACTTGAAGTTAACGTAGTAGTTGCACCTGCACATACCGTTGCGCTGCCACTTAGAGCACCGGCATTGGGATTTGCCAAAACAGTTACTGCATATGTTGCAACCGCACCCCCGCATGAACTCACCACAGAATAAGATATGGTAACAGCACCGGGAGTAACACCAGTTGCCAGACCTGTTCCGCCGTTTATTGTTGCCACAGCAGGCGTACCGCTTGTCCATGTACCGCCAATGTCTCCGTCAGAAGTATATGCAGTTGAGGAAGTTCCGCAAATTGTTGCACTTCCTGAAATTGTACCGGCATTAGGAGTTGCATTGATGGTAACCGACTTTATTGCGTCAGTACCGCAGCCAGTGCTATATGTAATATTAACTGAGCCTGCACTAACCCCGGTTACGACACCAGTTGACGCATCAATTGTAGCTACGGAAGGGTTATCGCCTGTCCATGTTCCGCCGGAAACGGCATTCAATAATGTTATGGTAGCTCCTGCACAAGCTGTCGATGGACCGCCGATAACACCAGGGGCATCGCTTACATTTATAGAAAGAGTTGCAGGAGTTCCGCAACCGGTGCTGTAGGAGATATTTGTACTGCCTACACTAACCCCAGTTACATCACCTGTACTTGCATCAACGGAAGCAACTGACGAGTTTGCAGTGGACCACGTGCCGCCAGTAGTTGCATCGATTAGCGTATTAGTTGAGCCGACGCAAAAACTTGAAGAACCGGAAATAGCGGTTGGGGTAGTATTTACTGTGACCGGACGAGTGACTACAGTTGTTCCACAAGAATTTGTTTTAGAATAAGAAATAGTGGCAGTACCTGCTGCAGCCCCAAATACGGTTCCGATACCGTTCACGGTTGCAACAGCAGGAGTTCCGGAACTCCATGAGCCACCAAAAGTACCGTCAGTGTACGAAATACTTAGCCCGGTACAGACTGTTGTGGTTGCCGAAGTGATGGCAGCGACTACCGGTAATGGATTGACGGTGACCGTAATTGTTGTGACATCAGATATTGTACCGTCCGAAACCTGGATAGTGAATACTTCTGTACCTGAAAAGCCAGAGGACGGAGAATAGGAAAGACCTGCTGGGGTAACTACAAAGCCAGTCGATACATCGGAATAGCTGAACCCGGAAAGGGAGCCACCTGAGCCTGGAGACGATGTGATGGTCCAGGTCTCTGTAGAACCGGATGTACCGTCATTGATTGAGAGAAGTGAAGTAATGTCATTGGGCCCTGAATCCTGACAGACAGTGAATGTTTGTGTAGAACCATTCACAAATGAGGGCTGCGCAAACGCAGTCTCACTTTTCAGTGCAAATAAAAGGGTAAGCGCGAGTACGCTAAAGGAGATAAGGTTCTTAAAACGGAACATAAAAATTTTCTTCATAGAAAAAATTGTTTGTAAGCAAGTGTACTAAAGGCAAATAGAATACTGTTGTAAACTGGTAACCGATAAATTACAGGCATAGCTATGCACTTTGCAGCGCACAGTTATCCCTAAATTAAGGGTTGAAGATAATAAAATAAATTACATGGAGGTGACACGGTGCATTATTTAATTAACAAGCATATATTCGTGTTAATAACATGTTAATTGGAGGTTGTGATGCAGGATGAAAATTACTGGCCCCGAACCTATGAGAACACGAAATTGCCGACTAATATTCAATGGATTTGGAGGGGGATCTTTTTCGTTAACCCCTTTTTAGAAAAGAAAAAAGTAGGCGCTAACACCAGAGAGGTCACAGAAAGGTTATTATGATAGCTACAGCACGAGTTTAAGATATTACCCGTCTAAAGCCTTATTATGGTAAAGTGCAGTACGACTTCAACTACCAGCGAACGGGGTTTCTTCTGCGAAGGAGGATGTAATTCTTGATGTTCATCCAGAATGCCAGAATCATATAAATAATGATTGGCGAACCCATTGTAAGAAAGGAAATATAAATAAACCACAAACGTATGCGGGAAGTAGCGACACCCATTCGCTCCCCTATTGCGGAACAAACGCCGAACGCTTTCCACTCAATAAAGTCTTTTATGTTTGCGAGGTTCTTCATAATTGTTTGCAGTACAAATATAATTAAGTTTTGACTGACAACCAATTGTACAGCAAAAATTGTGCCGGAAACCTCTATCCCCCGGCCCCTTTCTCCAAATGAGAAAAGGGGAAGTATTACGTCTGAGCTATTGCTCAGGTTTTAGACATTTTTGCCATCTGGAGCAAAATAACAACGACCTAACTCAACTTGACAGAAAACAAAACCAAATATACAACCCAAAAATAACATAACCCATCCTTTTGGGGATGGGTTATGTGACTGGTTGAAATATCAATAAAGTAATTAACTATGCGTGTGCAACTTCTGCAGCAACGTTTCTGCGGATAACGTTGAGGGCGCCACCGGCTCTGAACCATTCGATCTGCTGCTCGTTGTATGTGTGGTTTACAGGGAAGGATTCGTGGCTACCATCTTTGTGATGGAGCACTACGTTTAACTGTACGCCTTCCTTAAAGGTTTTGAGACCAATAATATCGAGTACGTCATCTTCCTGAATCTTGTCGTAATCTGCTTTGTCGGCGAAGGTGATGGCTAACATACCTTGCTTTTTCAGGTTGGTTTCGTGGATACGGGCAAAGCTCTTTACCAGTATTGCCTGAACGCCAAGGTGACGTGGCTCCATTGCTGCGTGCTCGCGGCTGCTGCCTTCTCCGTAATTCTCGTCTCCTACCACAACGCTGCCTATATGACCTGCCTTGTATGCGCGCTGAACTGCGGGTACTTCGCCGTATTCGCCGGTGAGCTGGTTCTTTACTTTATTTGCTTCCATATTGTAAGCATTTAAAGCACCGATGAGCATATTGTTAGAAATATTGTCGAGGTGACCACGGAATTTCAACCATGGGCCTGCCATAGAGATATGGTCAGTAGTGCATTTGCCATAAGCCTTTATCAGTAGCTTGAGGCCGAGCATGTCGTTGCCGTCCCATGCAGCAAAAGGTGCAAGTAATTGCAACCTGCTGCTATCAGGACTAACAATAACCTGAACGCCAGAGCCATCGGCTGCAGGGGCGTCATAACCAGCATCTTCCACATCGAAGCCTAGGGGCGGCATTTCAAAGCCCTGTGGTTCGTCAAGCATCACTTCTTCGCCATTGGCGTTGGTGAGCTTATCTTTCAAAGGGTTGAAGGACAGGCTACCTGCAATTGCAAGGGCAGTAACTATTTCAGGAGAGGCAACGAATGCGTGGGTTGATGACAAACCATCATTACGTTTTGCGAAATTCCTGTTGAATGAAGTGATAATTGTATTCTTCTTAGCCGGGTCTTCTACGTGGCGAGCCCACTGACCGATACATGGTCCGCATGCATTAGCCAATACTACTCCACCCATCTGGTCGAACGTAGCGAGCATACCGTCGCGGTCGATGGTGAAGCGCACCATTTCGGAACCAGGGGTGATAGTAAATTCACTCTTAGCCTTCAGGCCCTTGTCCATCGCGTTACGGGCAATAAACGCAGAACGGCTGATATCTTCGTAAGAAGAGTTGGTGCAGGAACCGATGAGGGCAACCTCAACTTTATCGGGCCAGCCATGTTCTTTAACTGCGGCAGCCATTTCGCTGATTGGCGTAGCCAGATCTGGCGTAAATGGACCATTTACATATGGCTCAAGTTCAGAAAGGTTAATTTCGATCAGTTGATCATAGAAACCATGCGGGTTGTTGTACACTTCCACATCAGAGCGGAGATGTTCGTTTACTTTATCGGCAAGAGCAGCTACATCGGCGCGACTTGTTCCTTTCAGGTAATCGGACATTTTGCTATCGTAGGCGAACATAGAACACGTTGCACCGATCTCAGCACCCATGTTACAAATAGTAGCCTTTCCTGTACAGCTCAGGCTTTCAGCGCCTTCACCAAAATATTCAACAATTGCACCTGTACCACCTTTTACAGTGAGGATACCAGCAACTTTAAGGATAATATCTTTAGCTGAAGTCCAGCCGCTCATTTTGCCGGTAAGCTTAACACCAATGAGTTTTGGCATTTTGAGCTCCCATGGGAGACCAGCCATAACGTCAACTGCATCGGCACCACCAACACCGATGGCGATCATACCTAAACCACCGGCATTCGGCGTATGGCTATCGGTACCGATCATCATACCACCGGGGAATGCATAGTTTTCGAGCACTACCTGGTGAATGATACCTGCACCTGCACGCCAAAAACCAATACCATATTTATTAGAGATAGAAGCAAGGAAATCATATACTTCTTTATTTACATCAACCGCAGTAGCAAGGTCGGCCTTAGCGCCAACTTTAGCCTGAATGAGGTGATCACAATGCACAGTACTAGGTACTGCAACTTTATCGCGGCCACAAGTGCTGAACTGCAATAAAGCCATTTGTGCAGTCGCATCCTGCATCGCTACCCTGTCCGGGGAAAAATTCACATAATCCTTACCCCTTGAATAAGGAGCCGCAGGGGTTTCGTATGCGTGTGCATACAATGTTTTTTCAGCAAGCGTGAGCGGACGGCCCATCATGTTGCGGGCTGCTGCTACTTTTGCCGGTAATTCATGATAAATTTTCTGGATAAGCTCAATATCAAATGCCATTGAATAAAAATTTAATGCGTGATTTTTGTGCAAAATTATTGAAAATGGAACAGAATTGAAAAAAAGAATGCAGTTATTAACAGAAAGATTCCGATACAAGTTAAAAAACTCTTGCAAGAGCGTGCAAATGAGAGTTTTCTGGTGTTTGGAAACACATCGCATGATTCATCAATAGTCTCCCCTTAAGGCCATTGTCATTGACTTCAGGTTTCGCGCCAAGACGCAGAGGCGCAGTTCCCAGTTTATTCAATAATCGTTCGGTTAGTTTGAAGCAAAGCCGCAAAGAAAATCCTATTAAGTCAACGACAATGTCCTTGAGGCGCACTACCAAGATCTGGTTCAAAAATATTTAAGGAAAATGTCAGAATGCTAGCACTGGTCTATTGGGCAGCGTTGGCAATAGCAATTACGATCATTGAGTTACCATTCTTTTTCTCACCGGTACAATAATCGATGGCGTTCAGAATAACGCTCAAGGGTAACAATATATTCATGAACAACCATGCAAAAAAACGGGTCAACAGATTTCCATTTACGAGGTACATGAATGGGATATTAAAAACTTCATGACCGAGCTTTCCGAAAAACCCGTAGGTGTACTCAACTTTTTGAATTGTAAATCCACTGCCTGAAATCTTCGCCAAAAGTTCGTCTGGCTTGTAGATCCGTTGACGGTTATGAATTGTTTCGTAGTGACCAAATTTTTGAACCACCCACTTATACAACGGGAGTATGACCGTTCCGTTAACGGGTACTTCCAACAACAATATGCCGCCGGGCCGAAGCATAGCATGAATTGACCGGAGTGCCTGTTCGTCGTTTTCGATCAACTGCATGACACCAATGCAATTAACAATGTCCGCCGGAACAGCGATGGTAGTTTCTTCAATCGCCCCCTGCTGAAACCTGGTGTTTTTGAAAGGTTGTATAGCAGCATATGCATTACAGAAATCGATATTGTCCTGAATTTTATCGAGACCAATGAAGGTTGCATCGGGAAACCGGGTTGCATTGGGGAATAGATACTGGCCTTCCGCACAGCCTGCATCGACACTAATAAAACCAGGTGGCAATGACTTCAATAACCGGCGGAGTGTTGGAAACAAGTACCACTTCCTGAACTGACTGATGTAACTCAAGAAATACCCTACCCTGATCAAGGACGGACGCCTCAGAAGAAATTCCGGGTAAACATGGGACATCGCGGATTTGTTCATTCTTATTGAAATTCTTCTGTGCGAATATAGGGGAAATCCGTGCGTTGTTGTATAGGTTGCTGAAAGTGCATTTAGCCGGAGGCCGGGCAAACTCATTACAGATTACACCCTAATGTCGTTTACTTAGCTTTTTACAATTGTCTTACCGTCATTCAAGACGTTGAGTGTTCGAGTATTATGATTGTGGACCGCCGGTTTAACCGATGGCTATTGTTGTTTAAGCCCTTAGGGCTTCCTTGGGTTTAGGGCATTTCACTGGCACGGCCAAAATTTGGCAAGGAAGCGCAGCTGTAATTGCCAAAAACAAAATAGAATACGATAACGCATAAGGGAACAATTGCGAAGAGTGAGACGGATAAAAAAACGCTGTCATCGTACTCCTTGAATCATGATGATAAAATCTTCCCGCCTGATCATCCTGGCGCCGAGACTTTCAAGGTGAGGAGTATATACCTGGCAATCAATAAGTGTTACACCTTCGGTTTGCATGTACTGCACCCAGTTGATGAAAGCGAACTTACTTGCATTGGGCATTTTTGCAAACATACTTTCTCCAAAAAAGAAATTACCCATCCTTATGCCATACAAGCCACCTACGAGTTCATTGTTATGCCAGCATTCAGCGCAATGGGCATATCCGAGTTCGTGAAGGGCCGTGTAGGCATCTACAATGTCTTCTGTTATCCAGGTACCACCCTGCCCCGGGCGGGGCGCCTGCATGCAGTTGGCAATTACGTCGCTGAAACTCGTGTTTATCCTGAATTCAAATTTTTCAGACCGAAGTACCTGCTTCATGCTTTTGCTGACTTTCAATTCTTCCGGGAACAGCACAAACCGAGGGTCGGGGGACCACCACATAGGTGGTTCCGATTCGTTGTACCAGGGAAAAATGCCGCTTCGATAGGCAAGTAATAACCGCTCGGTGCTCAAATCTCCGCCAATAGCCAGCAACCCGTCCTCCAAAGCTTCATCAACCGGGGGAAACCATAATGACTCATCGAGGAGGTATAAAGACACTTTAAAAAGTAAAAATTAAAAAGTAAAAATTAAAAAGGTGTGGTTCAACTTGTGTGATGCAGCCCGCTTTCAAAAGTAAAAAGTAAAAATTAAAAAGGTGTAGTTCAACTTGTGCGATGTAGCCCGCTTTCAAAATTAAAAAGTAAAAAGTAAAAAGGTGTAGTTCAACTCGTGTGATGTCCTTTGCTTATCCATTCCCTTTCCCGCAAGGAAAAAGGAGCTTGTTAGTACAGAATATCGAGAAAAAGGTTCTATTATTTTCTTGAGAAAAATACCTTTTCGCCGTCTATGAAACAATATGGTGGTTCGAAACCTGGCATTGAGGTGGCACGTATTTGTTTTTCAATCTTATCTTTTTCCCATTTCAGATCAATTAGTTTTAGTGCTGCCATCTCTTTACGGTAATGTATTGTTGTGCCATATTTATTGATCAACAACTCTTGCGCTACAGTTCTATAATTTCCACTAATAACATGAGCCAATGTTTGTTTGAATAGATTTAATGATGCCTTATAAGTAAGATCATACAAATCTCCTACCCAAGAATCTTCGGGAATTGGGAACCGTTTCTGAAACAAGATGTCGCCGCTGTCGATACCTGTATCTATACGGTGAATAGTTGTTCCAAATTCTGCCTTCTCGTCTAAGATTGCGAATGAGAACTGGTTACTGCCCCTGTACTCGGGCAACGGTGCCATGTGGAGGTTGACTGCTACACTGCGGGCTTTATCGATATGGTGTTGCTTCAGAATTTCATGGTACTGGACAGAATAGATAACATCGCACTCCGGGAGGTCCTCAAGGTTTTTCAGGACAGGTATTCCACGCTCTGCAGCAAGTACTGCAAGATCATGGCTATTCCCAAATTCTTTTCGTTCGTGTGTGATCAGTCCGGCGACGGAAATGTTCAGGTCGGCTTGCTTGCTCAAAAGGTATGCGAAGCATTCGTAACCAATTGGCTTTGACCCTAAAAAAATCACGGATTTTGGTTGCATCTGTGAAATTAAGGAAGGAATCTGATTTACGTAAAAAAACGATGGAAAAGTTGACCGCAGAGGGGCACTGAGTTAATGGCAGAAGAGCACCGAGTTCCCTTTTTAGATCAATGGACAGGCGCGAAGGGGAAATAAATAATCAGCCGATTGTGATCATGGATTGACAAATCATTGATATTGTTTTTATGGGTGCTCTGGATGAAAATGAGCCCAGCATAGGCAAGAGATTCCTTTTAAACTGAGATTAGAAAAAGGCAATTACCCCATAAAGTTGCACGAAACTACAACGAATAAAAATAACATTAAAAAATACCACATGTTGATTATTCTGAAATAACGCACCAGTCAAAGGTTTTATTAGACAGTTCTAATAAATTTTTAAAAAGTTGCCTATTTTCGCGTACCACTTTATGAGCGAAAGGAAGATACTAATATTAACCAACAGGGTTCCCTACCCTTTGAATGATGGCGGGAACCTTGCAATGAATGCGATGATTGAGGGCTATCAGTCCAGTGGATGGAAGGTATACCTGCTGAGCATGAACACCTCGAAACATCGCGTTTCTGATGATGTACTTTCTACATTGTACAAGAATATTTACGGGTTCGAATGGATGGACATCAATAATGATGTTAAGCCTATCAAGATCCTAAAAAACTACCTGTTCAGTAAGGTAGCAGAGCACGTGGAGCGCTTTTACGATACTCAATTTGAACAAAAAATAGTCGAGATTCTTGACGACTTCCAACCGGACGTTATACAGATCGAGAGTATTTTTCTTTCTACCTACCTACCGGCTATAAAGCAGCATTCCGATGCTGTAAAAGTGCTGAGGGTGCACAATATTGAGTATCATATCTGGCACGGGCTTGCCTCAAAAAGCGGTAATCGATTCCGGAGAAAATACCTGTTCAACCTGACAAAGCGGCTCAAACGTTTTGAAAAAGACGCATGGAAAAAATATGACCTTGTGCTTCCTATCACAGAAAAAGACGCCTTTCATATAAAAAGGGTTGAAAAAACTGTTGATCTTATTGTGGCGCCTTTCAGTATTAAGATAGACCAGCTTCCCGCACGCAGTTACAATGAGCAATGGGTAGGCTACCACCTTGGCGCAATGGACTGGATACCGAACAGGGAGGGAATGCGGTGGTTTCTTAAAGATGTATGGCCGAAGATCCATAATATGTTACCTAAGTTCGAATTCTATTTTGCCGGAAGGAATATGCCCGCTGAATTTGAAGGGCTGAACCGCGATGGAGTTCACTGCCTGGGAGAAGTAGCAAATGCCGCTGAATTTCTTGCTGATAAAAAAATCCTGATCGTTCCTATTACTTCTGCCGGAGGCATAAGAGTAAAAATACTGGAAGCGATGGCTGCGGGAAAGGTTGTTATTACGACCCCGGAGGGCATTAAGGGTCTTGATGCCAGGGTTGGCGACCACTACCTTTTGGCAAGAAAACCCGAAGAGTTTGTGAAAGCAGTGAAATGGTGCCTTATGCACAAGGGTGAGGCCGAGCAAATGGCCGAAAAAGCCAGGGAGCTAGTGATCAATAAGTATGAATACAGGAAGGTGATACAAAATGTAATTGCCGAGTTAGAGGCATTATTGAAGTTAAGGGGACATTGATTGGTATGATTATGGCTAAGGAACGATGTACACAGCATTATTACCTTCACATTGAGATTTGATCTTCAGATGGTGTTTATGCATCGCTTTTATCCAGCGTAAACCCGAAAGAAGAACCTACCCCTACCTTACTTCTCACATTAACAGTTTGGCCGTGCGCCTCAATAATGTGCTTTACTATTGCAAGCCCGAGACCTGTTCCTCCAATAGCCCTTGCGCGACTGCGGTCAGCACGGTAGAAACGTTCAAATATACGGGATAGATGCTCCTCTGCAATGCCTGGGCCGTCGTCTGATATTTCAACATAAATGTGTTTCTCATCTACCACATAACAACCGGCTGTAATGGTGCCCCCTTCGGAGCCGTATTTAAGTGCGTTCTCGATCAGATTCACCAAAACCTGCTTTATCTTAGGCTTATCAGCATATACCCATACAGGGCGTTCCGTGCCCTTTTTAAATAACAATTGTGTATTTCGCTCCTTAGCTTTGAGTTGAAACTCCTCGTAAACATCACTCACCAGTTCCTGAATAATGAACGACTCCTGGATGATAGGTATTTTCCCTGATTCCAGCTTTGAAATCTCATCAAGATCATCCACAAGGCGCACTAACCTGTCAATACTCCGGTTAGCGTTAGATAAGAATTTTCTGTTTACACTTTCGTCTTCCAGCGCGCCACCCAGTAATGTATCAACATACCCCTGCACCGAAAAGATGGGGGTACGCAATTCATGGGCAAGGTTCATCAAAAACTCCTTTCTGAATTTTTCATTATCCTGCAGCACTTGTATTTCATGCTTTCTTTGCAACGCCCATTTCTCAACATCTTCACTTACTTCTTCTATTGATTTCTGAGGCAGGATGTGCTTGTAGAATATTTCCTCTTTCTTAGTAGCCTTCGTCTGATACATGAACTTGTAAATGAGTTTGATTTTGCGATAAATGAATCGCTGCAGCGTATAATGGTAAATGCTATAAATGATAACGAATGTAACGCAAAACACAATAAACGGAGTGTACCAGCGCGGATGCACCAGTAAACTCATTAATGCATTAACGCAGGAAATGATAAGCGCCGTAAAAAAAGACAACGACCTCGGCGTGATGTTCTTAGTATCAAGTACAGACATGATACT
>CANCOG010000092.1 GCA_947379685.1 Flavipsychrobacter stenotrophus
AACTATGGGGTCGATTTCAGGAGTAATCAAAGGCAAAAAATATGCCCATGCAGCTATAATGCCATTAGGTTTTACCACACGGTTCACCTCTTTATAAAAAACTTCAAAATCGAACCAATGTAATGCATTAGCTACGGTTAGCAGATCAACAGAGGCATCTGCCAGTGAATTTAGCTCCGACGTTTCGACCATGTAAGCTACCTTATCATGAAGAATGGCATTTTTTATCTGCTGTTCGCTTGGGTCTGTTGCAATTACGCGATCAAAAAATGCGGCAAGACTAAATGCCGCCTGCCCATTGCCGGTACCACAATCCCACGCCAGCTCCTGTTTATCTGTCAGCCCGGCAAGAAAAGCAAATAAGCCTGACGGATAGTTAGGCCTGTATTTCAGGTAGATATCTGATTGCTTTGAAAAATTGTCTTTGAAAACGTGCATATTGTTCCATTTGGTGAGTGTGCGGGTATTTTGTAATTCTAAATTAACGAATAGAGTTGAATAAAAAAAGTTTTAGCGGCGAGATATCTCCAAAACAAAAAACGCTAATATTCCAAACAGGTTGCCATTTGGATTTTATGCACACTTTTTAAGAAAAATTCGATAATGCAAATGTGTTAAAGAATTATTAACCAAAAGTGAATGTTATGCACAATCGCTCAAAATAAATTTCCTAATTTTTTGCTAAAAGGCTATTTATACTTATATTTACGAATCAGAGTTCTTACAATAAAACGACTATAAATGAAAAAGTATTCCGTACTTCTGTTGCTTTCCAGTTTGCTTTTGGCTTCACAGACCGTAGTTGCCCAAATGTCAGGCGACAATATATTTTTGCCTGGGCACTTTGTGCAGGTGGCCATTGCTGACAATGGGTCGTTTGGCTCAACAGTCTCACTCCCTTCCGGATATTATCATAATTCACCGACACAAGGCGTTTACGACCATGCTACGGGTTCTTACACCTCAACTAATTCGAGACTCGCATTTATTTATGATGCTGGACATGATGGCTGGACGACAGGCTCTCCTGCATATTTTGGAGATTACACTATGCCTGGATCCCCTTATGAAGGTTGGAGTATTCAGATAAACGGCACCCAGAGCAACGCCTGGTATACAAATTACCAATCAAGCGCCAGTGGATTTAGCGGAGGTGGTACCCTTGCCGGATCAAATATTTCCTATACGAATGCTGGAGGTCGATTGACAGCCCTATGGAAGGGTTCTGCAGGGACAAGTGGGGTGTTGAAAATAGAACAGACTACCTACCTGGATACAAATGCGTCGTGGATAAAAGTGACTACAAAATTTAAAAATACCGGTAGTTCAGCATTGCCAAATGTTTATTATATGAGAGCATTTGACCCCGACAATGACCAAACTTCTTCCGGTTCTTACAATACCCGAAATACCATTAATTATCAAAATGACTATTACCACAGGGTAATGGTTACTGCAGCAGGAACTTCATATACTACTCAAACCGTTGCACTGGCAACCAAGGACTGTAGGGCAAAATGCTTCAGAACATTGTATGGTTCATGGCCAACAGGCGGAACGAGTTGCGCTACCTATTGGGGTGGATCTGCATCTAATACTGCTTACTCTGGCTCTGGTTCTTCTGACGACGCTATAGGTCTCGTTTACAATCTGGGCACAATTGCAGCTGGTGACAGTACTACTATTTCATATGCGTTTGTATTTAATGGCAGCATAGGTATTGACAGCGCTTACTCTGAACCATCTCTGATTGTAGGTGGCGTTGCAATGGATACTATTGATACCGTTACCGCATGCACTTTTACAGGGGATACATTATACATGAGCATTATTAATGGTAACACCAATAACTGGGACAGATCAAAATGGACATGGGCACCAAATACCAGCCTTTTAACCGACACCGGCGTGAGTACCGGCGTTATCCTGAGTGGTCTTTCTGGTCCTATCACTTATACTATTACAGGTACTGATACTGCTATCGGCTCATGCGAGCATAAAGTTTTTCTTCTTACTGTTTATCCTACTACAACGGCCGCACCCGGAGTGGCAGATGTATATTATTGCATAGGCGCTACGGCAACCCCGCTAACAGCTTCGGGCTCAAGTTTATTATGGTACACTACTGCTACAGGTGGTACCGGCTCAACAACTGCACCTACTCCAAGCACCTCCGCGGCAGGCACTACTTCATATTATGTATCGCAAACTATTGCGGGGTGTGAAAGTCCCCGAGATACTATAAATGTTATTGTAACGCCCGGAGCGGCGGCAATTACCGGCCCTACAAACGTTTGCCGCGGCCTTACCGTCACGGTATCAAACACCACTACAGGAGGTACGTGGGTCAGTAGCAATCCTTCAGTTGCCTCAATAGGCTCTACGACCGGGGTGATAACCGGCGTGAGTGTGGGCACGGCAACAATTAGTTACCAGATGTCATCGGGCTGTTATGTGACTGCATCAATAACCGTAAATAACCAACCGGGTACTATTAGTGGCCCATCGGTGGTTTGTCAGGGGGCAACAATTACGCTATCTGATACTACCTCGGTTGGAAGCTGGACCAGCAGTAATACCGGTATAGCTACGATAGGTGGCACAACGGGTGTATTAACAGGCGTATCGACCGGAACTGTAACAGTTTCCTTTACAACACCTGCAGTGTGCTTCGTTACTTATTCTGTCACAGTGAATCCATCACCTTCCAATATTTCAGGACCATCTACAGTTTGTGCAGGTTCTACGGCATCTCTGTTTGCAACACCTTCCGGCGGCACATGGAGCAGCGTAACTACATCTGTGGCAACTATTACTTCATCTGGCGTAGTTACCGGAGTATCAACGGGTTCTTCCACTATCAGTTATGTACTCAGCACAGGATGCTACTCTACACTTAGTGAAACGGTGATTGCATTACCAACTACTATTACCGGGGGGCCTACAGTTTGCGTAGGATCCACTATTAACTTAGGTTCAACACCCACATCAGGCACCTGGACAAGCAGCAATACCAGCGTTGGTACCATAGGATATACTTCGGGAATTCTGACGGGCGTTTCAAGTGGCACCACAAACGTTACTTACACAGCTCCAACCGGTTGCCAGATCGCTACTACAATTACAGTTAACCCACAACCATCAACAATTTCCGGACCAAGTGCTGTGTGCGCATTGTCAACTATTACATTGTCATCTACTCCTTCTACGGGCACGTGGACCAGCAGCACAGGGTCTATTGCAACCGTTGGTGCATCTACCGGTACAGTTACCGGTGTTGCTTCCGGTGCTACAATGATCACGTATACCTTGGGAACCACAGGTTGCTACGTTACGAGAGGCATAACTGTTAACCCAATTCCTGCAGCGATAACAGGCACCATGTACTTGTGTGCCAGTGGAGGAATCACCAATCTTTATGACGCAACATCAGGTGGCGTATGGAGCAGCAGCAATACCGGATTAGCTACTGTGAATTCTTCGGGCTTAGTAACCGGGATTACTGCGGGTTCATTATATATTACCTATACTAACCCATCAACGGGTTGTTATGTAACCACTCCTGTAACGGTGAACGCTCTTCCTACTACCATTTCTGGTCCGTCAGATTTTTGTGTTAACAGCACAGCATCATTTTCTGATGGCAGTTCAGGTGGTACCTGGAGCAGCAGCAACACAGGTATAGCTACCATACATCCTTCTTCAGGCCTGGCAACAGGTGTTTCTGCCGGCAGCGCAATTATTACTTATTCTTTAGGAACAGGCTGTACCGTAACAGCTAACATAACTGTTAACCCATTACCAACCGCAATCACTGGCACCACGTCGGTATGCGAGGCGGGTTCAATGACCAATTTATATGATGCAACAGGCGGTGGTTACTGGGTAAGCGGCAACACATCCCTTGCCACTGTTGATGCTTCAGGTATGGTAACTGGCGTGAGTTCAGGTGCTGTTAATATTTCCTATGTACTTTATGCTACAACGTGTGCTATCAGTACGGTAGTGACAGTAAACCCGCTACCGGCCGCAATAAGCGGACCCACGGCGGTGTGTGCTGGTTCGACAATCAACCTTTCCGATGCTACTCCAAGTGGCAGCTGGTCTAGCGGAACAACTTCCGTAGCGACAGTAACTTCCGGCGGCATGGTAACAGGCGTAAGCAATGGCACCTCTGATATTACGTACACCCTGCCAACAGGTTGCCTTGTGACTTCGACCATTTCAGTTAACCCCTTACCTGCGACCATTACCGGAACCGCAGTCGTTTGTGCTACACTAACAACTGTTTTCTCAAATACAGTTTCCGGCGGAACCTGGAGCAGTGGCACAAGCTCCATTGCTACTGTTAATACATCCGGCGTTATAACCGGTGTTATGGCAGGCACGGCTGTAATTACCTACTCGCTGGGCACAGGCTGCCTGGTTACTAAATCTGTAACCGTTAATCCTCTGCCTGCCGCAATTACAGGCGCATCAGATGTATGTAATACATTCACCACAGTTTATAGTGATATTACGGGCGGTGGTACCTGGTCCAGCGGATCGAGCAGTATTGCTTCAATTTCGGGTACAGGGACAATAACAGGTGTTTCACCCGGCACAACAACCATAACCTATACGTTGGGTACAGGCTGCCTGCAGACACTGGCAATTACAGTAGATCCGTTACCAGCTGCGATTTCCGGTGCAACACATGTGTGTGTGGCGTCTTCGACTACCCTCACAGATGCATCAGGTACAGGCACATGGACCAGCAGCAACACTTCTGTAGCAACAATTGGATCTACTACAGGGACGGTTACCGGGGTATTAGCCGGTACAGCGACAATTACCTTTACCGCGCCAGGCGGATGTTATATCACTTCAACGATGACAGTTGACCCGCTTCCATCCGCAATAACAGGCAGTGGCAATGTGTGTGAAGGAAGTACAATGACACTTTCCAATTCCTCAGGAACTGGCACATGGACTAGCAGCAGTACAGCATTGGCTACGGTAGGCACGTCTTCGGGTGTGGTTACGGGCGTAACTGCAGGAACGATCAATATTACGTTCACATTAGGAACATCTTGCTATATTACAAGAACAATTGTTATCAATCCAACCCCAACCGCAATTACCGGAACTCCTGAAGTTTGCGAAGCAGGGTCGGTAACTACGCTGGGCGATGCACTCGCTGGTGGCAGCTGGACAACTTCAAATACTGCGATCGCGACTGCAACGAGTGCAAGTACAACTACCGGAAATATTACAGGTGTTACAGCAGGTACAGTAACCGTTACCTATACTGTAGGAACTTGTTATAACACCCAATCAGTTATCGTGCATCCATTACCAAATGCAATTATTACCCCATTGGGCGATACTACGATGTGCCCAGGTGGTTTTGTAGTACTTTCTGCCAGCTACGGTACTGGATATGGTTATCAGTGGATTAATACCTCAGGAGCAATATCAGGAGAAACTGATGATTACTACATGGCGACAACCGGCTCTAATTACAGGGTACAGGTTACCAGCACACACGGATGTGTATCAGTTTCTTCACCAATGGCAGTGAGCATCACCCCTGCAACTGCAACACTTGCTGCGGCTGGAGCCACTACAGTTTGTGCAGGCAGTGTATCTACCCTTAACGCCAACACCGGTTCGGGCCTTACCTACCAGTGGATGCTTGGCGGCGCAGGTATTACAGGTGCCACGGGATCTACTTACAATGCAATATCACCGGGTAGCTACAATGTAATTGTCAGCAACAGCGCGGGCTGTTCTGCCACTTCTTCGTCAGTAACCGTAACTACATTACCAACCCCTTCCAACAATGTTGTGCTTTCAGGTTCGCCAACGTTCTGTACCGGCGGCAGTGTGATACTCACAGCCGATGCAGGCACAGGTTATACTTATCAATGGACGTTGGGCGGTTCTAACATTACGGGAGCAACCGATATCAATTATACAGCAACAGCAAGCGGAAATTATCAGGTATTGGTAACTAACAGCTACCCATGCAGCAGCACATCGGCTGTGGCAACTATTACGGCGTTGCCATTACCAAATGCGGCTATCACAGCAACATCTTCTACCACTTTCTGTACAGGTAGCAGTGTAGGTATGTTTGTTGCTGCAGCCACAGGCAATACCTACCAGTGGTATAAGAATGGTACTGCTATTTCAGGAGCTACTGCTTCAGTTTATACCAGCTCTACAGGTGGTAACTTCGCTGTACACGTTACTTCAGCGGTAGGCTGTTCCAGCACAACTTCTCCTGCATTCGCTGTTATGGAAGTGACTACTCCTATAATTACACCTTATACAACTACTTCATTCTGCTGGGGTGGCAGCGCCTTCCTTGGTGTTAGTGTAACTGTTACTACAGGTGTAACCTACCAATGGCAAATGAACGGAGTTGACATACTGGGAGCAACTAACAGTACTTACAGTGCGGGAGCAACCGGCGACTACTCTTGCGTAGTTAATATACCAGGAGGTTGTACAACCGCAGCGATTGCTGTGTCCGTAGTTGAGTATCCTCTACCGAACCCAATCGTTACTTTCGATGGGCTGACGCTGAGCACAGGAAATTTCTATGTCAGCTACCAATGGTTCCGCAACTACAACCCGATTGCGGGTGTTGGACCTTCAATAATTCCGGAAAACACAGGAACTTATACCGTAAGGGTGGTTGATACAAATGGCTGCCAGTCTGTTGCTACCGGCTATATTGTTACCAGGATAGCGGATAACAGGATACTTGGTGTGAATAATGTGAACACTGATGACATACAGATATTCCCTAACCCGGCCCAGAACATAGTTCATGTGGTATCTACTACCCCACTCAGGGCTGTGATCAATGCAATTGATGGCCGTAAGGTTCTTGACGTGGCAGAAGCAAAAGACATCGATATCAGCCAGTTAGCTGAAGGAGTTTACATGCTCCTGTTGTTCGATGCAGAAGGCCAGATGATAAAGGCTGAGAAGCTTACGAAGAACTAAAAAAAGATCTAATATTGATTATGCAGCGGCTACTCCAAAAGGGTAGCCGTTGTTGTTTTTGTGAAGACTTGCAGATACAAAGTGACATCGGCCATCGGACACATTTGAGCATGCAGAGACGGCGATAGGCCTCAAGAACTCGGCAAGCAAAGCAACTAACCTGCAGTTAATACAAATGTAGAATTCACCTGGCAAAGGACCATTTTCTGAAATAATGCCTCAAAAGTTTTGCTAAATACCGCTATTTTGTTATATTTACAGATTAGCGTTTTCTAACAAAAAAATAACAGGCGATGAAGAAATTATTCTTACTTGCATTTTTCTCTATACTGGCCAATTTGGGATTCAGCCAGGCATTAAGCACCTATACTTTTAGTGCATTCAGTAGTACCTACGCGCCCGTTTCGGGAAGTTTCATATCTGCATCCGGAGGTACTGGTTGGGGAACTTCTGCCTGGGATGACTGTTATTACAACAGTATTTCCATTGGGTTCAATTTCGTTTATTGCGGAGCCACTTATACTTCAATATCAGCATCTCAAAATTGCTGGTTAACATTAGGGCATACTTTTCCAACTTCTGTCGTAAACACCTATGATAACGACCTGACGAATACTGCAATAGGGGCGAACCTGCCAAGGCCAATTCTGGCGGCATTATGGACTGATACCAAGACCTCCGGTGCCTGTGTACGTTACGCTACAACTGGAACAGCACCTAATAGGGTATTCACGATCGAATGGTACCACATGGGATTCTATTCTACATCCAGCTCCTGGGCAACACCGAGCGAAAGTGTTGAAATCATACTTTATGAAACCTCGAACATAATTGACTTCGCTTACGATAATTTGTCATCTCACTCTTATTCTACCTCAAGTTGCGCAATCGGCATAACAGGCGGCACTGCTGCCTCAGGAACAGGAACACAACCAGCCTGGTCTTTAAATAGCATTTCTTCACCGGCTGTAAGCATGTCCACTATTACAAGGTACCTTTCCGGCCAACCCGGTACTAATCAGGTATACCGCTGGTCGCCTTGCGGCATCACACTTGCACCTACAAATGACGGGCCAATTTGCAGTGGAGGCACAGTGAATTTCTCGGGTACATTAACAGGAGGTACTGCTTCCGGTTACTCATGGTCGGGCCCTACCAGCTTCAGCTCAACTTCACAGAATCCATCTATTACGGGCGTAACTACCAGCCAGGCTGGCATATATACATTTACCGCTACAAGTACCTCGTGCACAGTTACGGCAACAACAACCTTAACTGTCGATTCCACACCAACTGCCACCATAAGCGGAACAACAGCCTTCTGTAGTGGCAACAGCAGCAATATTACCTTCACAGGTACTGCCGGGGCAACTGTAAATTATAACATAAATGGAGGAGGCACGCTGAGCGTCACACTAAGTGCCGCAGGGACAGCAACAGTTTCAACAGGTACACTTACCACGGGCACGACTGCAGCAGTATATAATTACTCACTAATATCTGCCACATTGGGAAGTTGTTCTCAAACACTTACCGGCAGTGCCATTGTCACGGTGAACCCGGTACCATCGACCATAACGGGAACCACAACCGTGTGTGTTGGTTCAACAACTACACTGTCTGATGCTGATGCAGGTGGCACCTGGAGTACTGGCAGTACTTCAATAGCTACGGTGGCGGGAAGTGGCACTTCCGCTGTTATCACCGGGGTTTCGTCTGGCTCAGCTACTATCACTTATTTGTTTGCAAGCACGGGTTGCCTCAGGACAATGTCTGTAACGGTCAATCCTACTCCCGCAGTAATCAGCGGCCCATCGGCTGTCTGTCTTAATTCATCAATCACATTGACAGACGCATCTGCTTCAGGTACATGGTCGAGCAGCAACACAGGCGTAGCAAGTGTATCTACAGGCGGCACGGTTAGTGGCACTGGAGTGGGTACCGCTACCATTACGTATGCATTTGGCACAGGATGTAATGCCACCAAGTCAATTACCGTAAACTCTTTACCTGCAACTATTACCGGCGCAAATAATGTATGCGAAGGCGGTTCTGTGACAACCCTTGCCGACGCAACTACCGGCGGCAGCTGGAGCAGCAGTTCTACCGTTAGTGCGACCGTGAACTCTTCGGGAGATGTGACGGGCGTTACAGCAGGATCGACCACCATTACTTATACAATTGGCACAGGTTGTTACCAAACCATGGCCATGACCGTGAATCCGTTACCAGGTGCCATTACTGGCAGCACAAGTGTTTGTGATGGCAGCACTGTCACACTTACCAACGGTTCAGGAACCGGCACATGGACAAGCAGCAATACTGCTGTTGCTACTGCCGGCAGCACTACCGGAATTATTACCGGAGTTACAGCTGGATCTACAGTTATCACATTTATGTTATCTACAGGCTGTATTACAACCACAGCATTTACTGTAAATCCGCTGCCTCCTGCAATTTCTGGCCCTTCATCCGTTTGCGAAGGCGGTTCAACGATCACACTTAGTAATTCAGTAACCGGTGGGTCATGGGCTAGTAGTGCAACTACCGTAGCTACTGCAGGCATCAGCTCCGGCATTATTACCGGTGTATCGGCAGGTACTGTTACCATTACTTACACGCACATTGGTTGCAATACCACAACAAGTATCACTGTTTTGGCGCAGCCCGGAGCTATTGTAACCCCATTGGGTGACACCATGATGTGTCCAGGAAGTTTCGTAGTGCTCGCATCAAGTGTAGGCAGTGGGTATAGCTTCCAGTGGAATAATTCAACCGGACCAATTTCTGGTGCAACAGATGATTACTACCTCACTTATTCCGGATCTAATTACTCAGTATCTATTCTCAACTCACTGGGTTGTACAACAGTTTCAAGGCCAGTCGCTGTTACTGTTAACCCAGCGACAGCCTCAGTTACAACAACAGGGACATCACCTATTTGTCAGGGTAGCGTATTCCCCTTGAATGCAAATACCGGTACCGGCCTCACCTATCAATGGATTGATGGAACAACCGCAATTTCAGGTGCTACCGGAGCTGTATTTAATGCAACAGCAAGCGGCAACTACAATGTAATTGTGAGCAATGCCGCAGGATGTTCGGCAACTTCAAGTCCGGCCGTTTCTCTGACAGTATTACCTGCCCCATCCACTACCCTTTTAGCTACAGGTCCATTAAATTTCTGTGCAGGTGATAGCGTGATTATCACTTCAGATACCACTGCGGGAACTGTTTACCAATGGCAGTTGGGCAGCTCAAGCATAACGGGTGCAACCAACGTAAACTTTACTGCAACTAATTCGGGCACCTATAATGTAGTAATGACCAATAGTTACGGCTGTTCAAGTGTTGCAACTGCTGTAGTTACTGCAATTGCGTTACCTTCTGCAGCAATTACTCCTACCGGAACTGGCTCCTTCTGCGTTGGTGGAAGTGCAGCGTTGAGCACACCAGCAGCTGCAGGCAATACCTATCAATGGTATAGAAACGGAACTGTAATTGGGGGTGCAGTTACCAGCAATTACACCACGTACAGTGGAGGCAACTTTAAAGTAACTGTCGTATCATCAGCCGGCTGTTCTAATACAACCTCACCTGCGTTTTATGTAAATGAGATCAACACGCCTGTTGTTGCACCTATAACCACAACATCATTTTGCTGGGGTGGCAACTCTGTACTTCAAGTTAATGTTGCCAGCACTGCAGGTGTAAGTTTCCAGTGGCAGATAGGCGGTGCCAATATCTCTGGCGCAACTGACAATACTTATAGTGCCGTAGCAACCGGAGATTATTCCTGTGTAGTAACCGTTTCGGGTAGTTGCACTATTGGGTCAAATGCAGTTTCTGTTGTACAGTTCCCGCTTCCAAACCCTGTAGTAGTTTACGACGGAATTACCTTGGGTACACAGAACTACTATGTAACCTACCAATGGTTCAGGAACCTCGTGCCTGTGACCGGCATAGGCCCTATGCTGATTCCATCTGACACAGGTACCTATACAGTTCGTGTAATAGACACTAATGGCTGCCAGTCAGTTTCAACAGGCTATATAGTTACTAAGGTTGGCGGCACAAAGGTGCTCGGTATCAATAAGGTAACTGCAAGCGACATTAGCATATTCCCTAACCCGGCAAATGACATAGTGCACATCGTTTCACCAGAAAAACTGAAAGCCGTTATCAGTGCTGCCGATGGCCGCAAAATAATAGAGCAGGAAAACGCAGTAAACATTAATATTTCTTCTCTCGCTGAAGGCGTTTATATGCTGATGCTGATAGACAGTGACGGACAGATAATTAAAGTAGAAAAAATGCTGAAAAACTAAAAGGAAATCTATTGCAATATTAGAAAATGGCCATCGGGATGATGGCCATTTTTATTTGGTGATATGATCGATTTTCAATGACGGTGGAATGACAACGCTGCTCTACCCTTTACCCTTCCCGTATATTCCTTGTTGAATGCTACCCATGGCCGGACCGGACTCAATGAATTTACCTTGGTCATTGATGCGAAAATTGTGCGTATTCTTTAATGAAGAACTGATCAGTTTATTATCTCCGTATCCCGAAGACTCAACAAGCTTTTCATATGTATTTTCAAATTCTTTGACTTCAAACGAAAGGTTACTGTTCATTGACGATGCCAGGCATAACCCGCCTAACGATCGCGGGCCACTGATTTGCATTTTATCTATTATTGTACCCTTCCTGTCATACGATACAAGAAAAAACAGCAGGGGTTGTTCTCCGTCCATTTCTTCGTCTACGCCTTCTGCATAAATTAAGGCAGTATAATTGTTGTTCTGCTCTACAAGGCCGTAAGCGTAAAACACATTGCCGGTTCCTCTTGAAAATTTCTCTCTTTCATGCATTTCAGGCACAAACTGCTCAAAACTGTAACTTAAAAATTTTCCATCAGGCATTTTTTTACCTGAATTGAGGTCAATGCTCACCGGCAACATAATAGCCGAGAAAACCTGCAGGAAACCTTCCCACCCCACTTCTCCGGGGCTTTCTATCCCTTCCAATGCAGTTCTGAACACCTCAGAAAAACCTGCATTACGAATATTTGTGAGATCCGAATCATGCATCATCTGCTTTTTATTCACGAACCCAGCCTCGATAGCATATTCAAGATATTCCAGTGACTTATCAGGCTTTTGGTCGAGCGAATAGGCACAGGACATATTATATAACAGCTTAGAAACAGGAGTAAAGCCCATTTGTTCAGCCAAATCATAACACATCAATGCATCGAAATAGTTTTTCA
>CANCOG010000093.1 GCA_947379685.1 Flavipsychrobacter stenotrophus
TTTACACAGCTTACACAAAATGGAACCTTCTTTTCCGACAATGATATTATTCCTTCAATAGGTTATTCTCCCGATAGGGAAGTAGGTGCTAAAAACGACAGAAAAAAGTATAAGCTACCAGTGAAGGAGCGGATGGCCAAGCTTACCCGCAATTGCACCAATACCTGCAATACCGCCTATATCAATAACAGTGCTACCTGGGTAAATATCCGGTCCACGATTTCAACATCGGCTAACCAGATGGCAATCGCGCCGGGTAGCCTGATGAAGCAGTGGAAAGCGGGTGATCGCAATTACTATACCTATGAATTAAAGAAACCTTCGCTGAATTTCTTCAGTTTTATTTCTGCGGAATACCTGGTAAAGCGAGACAAGATCAATAATATAGACGTTGAGGTCTATTATGACAAGAAGCACCCCTACAATGTGGACCGGATGGTGAATGCCATTAAGATGGCGCTTAAGTATTATACCGAAAACTTCGGACCTTATTATCACGAGCAGTGCAGGATCATTGAGTTTCCGAGGTATTCTTCGTTCGCGCAGGCGTTCCCGGGCACTATGCCTTATAGCGAGGGCATAGGGTATATCACAGATCTTCGGGATTCATCGGCTATTGACATGATCACTTATGTTATCAGCCATGAAATGGGGCACCAGTGGTGGGCACACCAGGTTTCGGGCCAAAACATGCAGGGTAGTGAAATGTTCAGTGAGGGGCTGGCACAGTACAGTGCGATCATGGTGATGGAAAAGGCATTTGGCAAGCAACAAGTGAGCCGGTTCCTGAAATATGAACTGGATGGTTACCTGCGCAGCAGGGCAACAGAAAGAGAATATGAGAATCCTTTGATGAGAACAGAGCATCAGGGATATATTCATTACCAGAAGGCGAGTGTTGTATTCTACTACCTTAAGGAAATGATAGGCGAAGACAAACTGAATGCTGCATTGAAAAAGATCGTGAACAAATTCGCCTACAAGCAGCCCCCGTTCCCCACTGCTTATGATGTAATGGACGAATTGAAGGCCGCTACCCCTGACTCGCTCCAATATTTGATAACGGATATGTTTGAGAACATAACCCTGTTTAACAACAGGGTGGAACATGCAACTGTGACACCATCAGCTGACGGTAAGTACAATGTAAAGGTGGATCTTGTCTGCGAAAAAATAAGAAGCGACAGTCTGGGTAACGAGCGGCAGGTGCCTATCAATGATTATGTGGATGTTGGGTTTTTTGAGGAGAATAAAAAGGATTCCAAAAACCTGGGTAAGGTGATTACCTACCAGCGGTTCAAGATCGATAAAAGGGCCACTACGATGAATTTTACATTGGACAGGAAGCCATACCAGGTTGGCGTGGACCCTTACCATTATTTGATTGATAAGGTGCTGAGCGATAATTTGAAGAAGCTGGATTGATCGCCTTATAATAGTGTTGTAAACTTGCCGTCTCAAAAGGAAGCGGGGGAGGGTGAGTCCCAATTCTTCGCGTCTAAAGTTCACTCTCAATCCCGCCCTTCGGCATAGGAGACGTTGGTGGTGACGGGCGTTACAAACGCCCTGCCGTGGCATCCTCGTTACAAACGAGGACGAGTGTTGGACGCAAATGCACCAATCTATCCCGGTTATAGTATTACACGATAAACTTGCCGTCTCATCCCGAGGCGGCAAGCTTGTGTTTGCGGCATTCTGGCAATAAGGCTATATTTACAGCCCGGTTTTAGTGGGCAATTTTTTTGGAATATATGGGTAATGATCAGATAAGCTTGAATAAGTATATCAGTTCTTCGGGGTTTTGCTCGAGGAGAGAGGCTGATAAGCTGATAGAGCAAGCGCGGGTAACGGTAAATAATGAGCTGGTATTGCCGGGTGCTAAAATAAACGTTACAGACAGGGTAGAGATTGACGGGGAGCCAATTAAATCGAAGGCTAAGGTACGGCCGGTTTATATGGCGTTCAATAAGCCACAGGGCGTAACATCAACTACCGACCCCAAGGACAGAACAAATATCATTTACTTCATTAATCACCCAAAGCGGATATTCCCGGTTGGGCGACTGGATAAGGACTCAGACGGATTGATTTTCCTTACGAACGATGGCGATATCGTGAATAAGATCCTCAGGGCCAGTAATAACCACGAAAAGGAATATATAGTTATTGTAGATAAGGTAATAACGCCGGAGTTTATCATGAAAATGGGCAGCGGAGTACCGGTGCTCGGCGAAGTAACAAAGAATTGCAAGGTGCGGCAGGAAGGCAACAAACGTTTCAGGATAACACTGACACAGGGACTGAACCGCCAGATACGGCGTATGTGCGAGTACCTAGGTTACGAGGTTGTAAAGTTGACCCGGGTGCGAATAATGAATATTACACTCGATAACCTGGCGACCGGTAAGTGGCGCTACCTGACAGCACCCGAAGTTGATAAACTCAATGCCATGGTGACGGGGTCCAGCAAGACTCACGATGAACCACCAGCCCGAGAGGTGAGGCAGTATATACCAAAGAGGAAGAAGTAGCTGGCCTCCGGTTAGGGAGGTTCCGAATGCTAAAAATTACTTTCTTGATTGTTTTATGGTATTCGAGTGGCCATAGATAATCTGACGTCAGGCGAGGAATGCCGGCGCATTAACTGATACTGGAATAGTGATGGTCACGATGGTCCAGGTAGTGTTTTCCTTGTGGTCTATTTTAGTGCTGATATTAAATGTGATCTGGTTATTCTGCATGATACTCAGCTGTTCCAGGCGTTTTTTAATGTTCATGAGCCCGAATGATTCATGGCCGGGTGCATTTTTGTTGCTTGTCCGTTCCATACCTACGCCATTATCGCGTACTTCAATATATAGAATGCCCTTGTGTTCGAAGATGTTAATGTAGATGTATCCCTTTGCAGATACCAGTGGCAAGATGCCGTGTTTGATGGAATTTTCCACGAGCGGCTGAATGAGGAGCGGGGGGACCATTATATCGGTCATGTCCACTTCGTAATCAACATGTATGGTGTAATTCAGCTGGTCTTCGTACCGGAGCTTTTCCAGCAGCAGGTAGTTGGTGACCAGGTCAATCTCTTTTTGTAAGGGAATGAGCTCTTTGGAGATATTCTGCATGTTCTGGCGAATGAGGTTTGCGAAAATTCGCAGGTACTCGTTGGCGGTTTCCTTATCGTTTTCATTGAAGAGACTTTGTACGTTATTGAGGGTGTTGAAAATAAAATGGGGATTCATCAGCGCATTCAATGTCTTATATTCTGATTTCATAAACCTGATCTCAGTTTTATGTTGTTTCTCTTTTTTTCGCAGAGCGTAATATATACGAAGGCGCGTAGCAGCGACTATGGCCGCTGCAAGAGATAAAATAATGAATGTTACGAACCACCAAGTAGCATAAATTGGTGGTGCTATGGTCAGGTTGAAGACAGCCGGAGCACAAAAGTCACTAGCTGCAGATCTCGCCCTCAGCCTGATGGAATAATTGCCATAACCGGGGTGTACGAGGTTTATTTCCTGTTCCTTTACATCCCGCCAGTATTCTTCCTGGCCGTCTTTTGCTACTGAATATTGATAGAAAACAGGGTTCCCGCTCATGGAAAGCGTGCAAAAATTAATGGAGATATTTTTCGAATCGCTGAAAGGGACCTGGGTCGATGGTTCAATTGTATAGTTTTTCGGTCCGGCTTTAAGAGATGTGAATTCTATGTGCGGAGGTACAGGCTTCTCAAACAGGCTGGTGATGCTAACGCGGGTTATACTTCCATCTTTCAAAAAATAGCAATCATTACCCGAAGGGTATACGCCTTCAGCCTGTAGCGGCAAGAATGGATTTTCAATAGTGGTGATCACATATTTTACACCTGCCGGGGTTTCATTGATGGTGAGCAGGCGGTATAGGTTATTGGTGCTGATCAGCATGTGGGTATTGTCCATCCTGTATAACTTGTCCCAGATGCAGTTTTGAGAGGGAATGGTGTCCTTCTTTAATTGAGAACCTGAAATGCTGCAAATGAGCAGGATGTTATCATGGGTATAGCCAACTAAATTCCGATCAAGGAAGTCGAATGATTTAAAGCCCGTTCCGGCCAGTTGAGGTTGCTGAGTAGCTGAGTCGCCTGAAATAGTATAAACGCCGTTAATAGTGGAATACCAAACAGTATTCTCGGTACTTTTTGCCATGCAAAAGATTCTGTCAGTGCCAACATCCATATTCAGGCGAGTCATGTCTATTTTGGTGCCCGAGCGATTTTGCGGCCATTTAAACCTTAGCAGGAAGCTGGCGGTTCGAAGTATGAAGCCATCATCAATTTTTGCCAGGCTTTTGTAGCCACCCCAGAAGTCGGTATTTGCCAATTTGCGAATAACCGGGTGCAAAAGGTCGTTAATTGAAATGATGTCGCGTCCATAAAAGCTTATATACCTAAGATTACTGTCGATGTAATATTGTGGCTCTGTTGTAAGGCTGGTTTGGCCATTTCTAAAAGTCAGGTAGTTGAACAGGCAGCTGGTTTGATTTTTGTAAATTTGATAGAGGTTGTTATTTGCGGTTGTATAAAAAATACGGCCCTTCGTAGCGAACAGGAATTTTACAGGATCGCTGTATGCACTGGCGTAGTATTGCGTTTGGCGGAAGTCCTTACTCAGTACAAATATCCCGTTGTTAAGCGTGCTTATCCAGTAGTTGTCTGTATTATCCTGTGTGATGCAAGATATGATTTGGTTTTTGAGCAGGGTAATGGAGTCATTTATGGAAAGGCCATTGTTTGTTGCGAGGAACAACATCCCACCACTTGGGTAAATACGGTTTAAAGAACGCACTTCAAGATGGTCTGCTTTGAATTTGTAAATGGTGTCACCGGCAAGTGTGAAAATGAATTTTTCATCAAACAAGAATCCCTTGTTTTGTACAAAAAGATAGCCCAGGAATTTAGAATAGTTGTTTTTTTGTATGCCAACCCATTCGCCTTTATTGTTTAGGTATCTTGTTTCGTGGACCCCCGTCAGTTCAAATATCGAATCTGATATTTTGCTGAACTTGACTGTATTTATGATATTCAGATCTATGCCCGGCGGGTTAGGGCAGGTATAGGTATTGAGCCGGTTCCTGTTGATGTTGACGAATGTGTTTTTTTTGAGGAATGAAATGGTTACGCTGCTATCATTCTCTACTACGATCTGTTTAATGAACGGTGTTTTGAACGGCAGTGCCAGGAATGGTGTGTTGCGGGCATTATGAAATATGCCATTCTGGTAGTAACACAGTTCGCCGTTATAGGTTCCAAGCCAAATCCGGTTATAGTTGTCCTCCTGGAAAAAGAAGATCTCGTTGCAGGGTAGTCCGTCAAAGGTGGTGAAAACTTCGAATTTAAGTCCGTTATAGCGGGCAATTCCTTTGTCGGTCGCGATCCACATGTAGCCCTGATGGTCGCGATATACTTCATAAATATTGTTGCTGGGCAATCCGTCCCGCACGGTAAAGTGCAGTTTTGGGAAATCGATTGCCTTACACGCCAAAGGTGAATAAAACAGGACTGCCAAACACAATATGGTAAACCGGACGAATAACATTAAACCTTATTGTTATAAAAGCCATTGTTTCTCAAAAACTCGACCAGGGGAGGGTACCTTCTGCGACTCACCGGTAATGTGTATTCGTCCTTTATAACGACGTAATGAGCATCGTCCTTGAGCATTTTTTTGACGTGAGCGCAATTAATAAGGTAGGATTTGTGGATACGGTAAAACAGGTTGGGAGGAAGCAACTCTTCGTAGTCGGAAAGTGGGCTGCTCATCACGCTTTCCCTGTCGTGGTTGTCTTTCCGGAACAATAATTTGCAGTAACTGCTTTGTGCTTCTATGTAATAGATGTCCCTGAAATCAATCATTTCAGTGCTTTGGTTGTCGCGAAGAATGATCTTGTTCTGTTTTACTTTCTTACCTATCTGGCTGGCAATATCAATAAATGAAGTATTTGCCGTATTAGACTGTTTGTACTTGATTTTCTCTTTTAGTTTTTGGACTGCGCTTCTCAATTCAGCTATACTTATGGGCTTTAGAATATAGTCCACCGCATTCAGCCGGAATGCCTTTACCGCATATTCATCGTAGGCGGTCACAAATACTACTTCAAATTCGAAAGGTTTGATGCGCTCCAGAAAGTGGAATGCATTTTCATTAGGCATGTCTATATCCAGAAAGACTGCGTCAGGGGAAAGCGTTTTGATGAGTTGGTCCGCCTCAGAGGTGCTATTTGCAACGCCTGCTATTTGGATGCCAAGCTCGGCATACTCGTTAAGCAGGGTTTTGAGGTTGTTGCATGCCCGTTTTTCATCATCTACAATAAGGATGCTTATATTGTTATTACCTGAAGTCATGATACGCGTTTCTAATTAATAAATTAAAAGCAGGGAATTTGAAATTCAGGTATATTCCTAATGGTTAGTTAAAAGTAGTATTAAAATTGGATAATACAAATTAAAGTTGTGTAATAATTGTATTTTTATTTTAAAATGTTGATAATCATTAACTAATTCATTAGGAGAGACTTTAGTGTCTGGTTAGTATGCCTTTCAGCTGGACAATTAGCAGATTTTGTCATAAAAATTATGCCAGCGGTGTGCTTTGCATGAATTTGCTTTGCTCCGAAAGTTGCTTGACCCGGCCCAACGCGGGGTGGGCCAGTTGCATGGTGGATTGCGATGTTTATCTCATTCAGGACGCAGGGAATGAAAAAGTCAGCCCGTTTTCCCGGCGAAGGGAGGCTGACTTTTTGAGGATTATGCTGTAGAGCAGCTTATTAAGCTTCCTGTCTTTTTGGTGGGCTATTGTTACAGATTTGGCTGCGGGGTCGTTCTTAAATACGGCTTCACCCTTGTGTAACCCTTGGGGAATTTAGCTGCTATATCTTCGTCCTTTACGGCCATGCTAATAATAACGTCATCACCCTGTTCCCAGTTTGCTGGTGTTGCTACGCTGTAGTTTGCAGTTAACTGAAGGCTATCGATCACGCGGAGTATTTCGTCGAAATTGCGGCCAGTTGAGGCAGGATAAGTGATGGTGAGTTTTATTTTTTTATCTGGCCCGATCACAAATACTGACCGCACGGTAAATTTATCACTTACCTGCGGGTGAATCATATCATACAGGTTGGCTACCTCGAATGTTGGGTCGGCAATGATGGGGAAATTGACATGTGTATGCTGGGTTTCATCTATGTCTCCCACCCACATATTGTGAGATTCAACAGTATCTGTACTCAAGGCGATCACCTTTACATTCCGTTTTTCAAATTCGCCGGCGAGTTTGGCTACTTCCCCAAGTTCGGTTGTACATACCGGAGTAAAGTCGGCAGGGTGGGAAAAAAGCACTCCCCAGCTGTTTCCCAGCCATTCATGAAATTGAATATCACCTTTGGTTGTTGCTGCTTTAAAATCTGGTGCGATGTCACCTAACCGGATGCTCATGTTGCTGAAGTTTTATTGGTACAAAAGATTGAATTGTTAGTCAAATATACAAAGAAGGAACGGGTATTGGTCTTATTTTGGCACGGTTGTTTTAGCAGGTATTTAAGCAGCAGACCGTAGGGAAGGGGTCGGGAATTCCGGCTATCCTGTGCTGTGTTTTGGTTGTCAGGAGGTTATGACGGGAGGATTATTTTATAGGCCACAGACCCGAAATGAATTAAACCGGGCGATTTTTAAAAGGTCAAACTTTTTCCGAAAATTAGCATCATAGCGTGGCCTGAATTGGATTGCTATCGCTATTTTTACAAGGCTCTAGCCCCCCTGAAATGTGACATGAAATTAAATCAATCAATTTGCTGTTTAGTCGCCGGTTGTGCTATTGCGTTAGCCCTTCCTGCCTGTAGTGCCAAAAAAGACGAATCACCGGCTGCAGGAACGGCGGGGAAACCCACTGTGCTGAATGCAGAAGGCTTTGTAGTGCGGGCGCAGCCTTTCCAAAGTGACTACACGACGAGCGGGTCTTTATTACCCAATGAGGTGACACAGATTTTGCCGGAAATTTCCGGTAGAATAACCTCTATCACGTTCAAAGAAGGAACCCATGTAACCAAGGGGCAGCTTCTGGTGCAGTTGTACAATGACGACATAAGGGCGCAGATACAGAAATCGGATGCGCAGCGGGAATTGCAGCTCAAGATCAAGGAGCGGCAGGCAAAGTTACTTAGTATTGGCGGTATCAGCCAGCAGGATTACGAAAGTACGACTGCACAGATTCAGTCTATAGATGCCGACATAGCCTATTCCCGGGCGCAACTCAGAAAGACGAGTATTCTGGCACCTTTCGAAGGGCGCGTCGGTATCAGGAATGTAAGTCTTGGGGCAGTTGTTACGCCCGGTACTATTATTGCCAGCCTGCAACAGAGCACAGTGTTGAAAATGGATTTTACACTGCCAGAACAATATAAGGATGAGGTGCCAGTGGGTAAGCAGATAAGTTTCACAGTTACAGGTAATCTCGATACTTTTTCAGGAACAATAAGCGCAATAGAGCCTTCTGCTGATGCTGTAACGCGCACGCTCAAAGTGCGTGCGCTCGTGGAAAATAAAAAGGAAAAGCTAACGGCCGGATCGTTCACCCACGTGGTGGTACCCTTCATTAATAATAAGAGCGCCCTGATGATACCGCCTCAGTCCGTTATTCCTACCGACCGGGATAAGGAAGTGGCAGTTGTCAAAAACGGGAAGGCTAAACTGGTGCCAGTTACGATAGGCGCGCGTACCAATAGTCAGGTGGAGATCATACAGGGACTGAAAGCAGGTGACACTATTTTAACCACGGGTATCATGCAGGTGAAGCAAAATATGAGTGTAAAAATAGTGAAAGTGAAGGGTGCGGAATAGAAGAGATTGAATTGATAAAACAATGCCATTCCTCTGAATAAACTCTTACCGCCCTTATTTCACCAGTTGATTTTCCAGTTCCAACACCAGGGTTTCGTTTACTTTTAAATTGTAACTGGCTGTATAGAGGCGCTCCAGTGCTGTTACGTAATCGGTTTCGGCTTGCCGGGACTCGAGGGTGGTGCCAACGCCAACACGAAACCTGGCAAGCTGGACATCCAGGTTTTCTTTTGCAAACCTGATGCTCTCATTTTCAAGGTTGTAGGCTGCAACTGCTACACTGTAATTTTGCCAGGCGGTCTTGTATTGTTTACCTAGAAAAGTGCTCTGCCGGTCATACATTAGTTTGTCGCGCATAGTCTGTAACGACGCTACCTTGGCTTGCCTGCGGAGGTTTCCGCCTTCAAAAACCGGGACGGACAGATTAAGTGATCCGGTGGGGCCATAGCTTTGACTAAATACAGAAAAACCAGTAGAGTTGGTGGTGCGGTTATACGTATAGCCACCATTAAATGAAAGATTTGGGAGGAAGTACGTTTTAGCGATTTTTTCGTTGAGTTGTGATACTTCTGAATTGTGTTTCAGCAGGGACATGGATAGGTTTAGCTCCTTTAACCGCGACCTGTCAATCGGAGTCAGGCTGGTGTTTGTTTCAATGCTATCATCGAGTAAATATTGTTTATCTTCATCATCACCCATTAGCTCGCTGAGGGAGTCCATTGCTTGCGTGAGGTTCGCAACGTAAGTCAGAGAGTCGCTCTGACGGGCATTGTAGTCGACATGAGCCTGCAGGTAATCTACCTTGGCACCAGCTCCAGTTTCGTACTTAAGTCTTGAAATGGCCATCCTCACTTCCGCCAAAGCCAGTGCCGTATCAATAGCAATCAATTGTTTTTGCTGCCACACCACCTTTGCGTACATCTGTATGGTTCTGGAAACCATGGTTTGTACCTGTGTTTTTAACTGTAGCCCACCGATAGTTTCCAGTTCGCTAAGTTCCTTCTTCATCAGGAACATTTTTCCACCGTCGAAGATGGTCCAGTTTACTTGCACAACTGGGTTGTAATTAGTGCTTTTGGCATGAGGGTTGTTTTGAACCGCACCACTTGCCAGGTCGTTATGAGTATTGCTGCGTGTTTCTGTTGCACTTGCATTCAGAATTACATATGGTGAGAATCCGGCGTTGCCATAAGTGTTGTTGCGTGCAGCCTGCTGGGCTGCCAGGTCCGCGATACGGATATCGAAATTGTGGCTGAGCGTTCGCGCAATGGCTTCCTGTAAAGTCAGCCGTTCCTGGGCACTTGCGTTGAGAGTCAGGGGCAATAATATGAGTAACAGGTACTTCATTAATCTTTTCGTTTTAGTGTAATGGATCCGTCAGCCTTATTTCTATTGCTGAAAGGTTAATGTCTCAATTCTTATTCCAATACAGGAACCCTTGTCTGGTCTTCTGTTTTTTGTTCAACCTGTTCTTCTGCTTCCGGGTTTACCTTCTTTTTACGGGAAAGGAATGAATAAATCACAGGCACGATGAACAGGGATAAAATTAACGAGAACATGATACCACCTACAATAACAATACCTAATGGCTTACGACTGGTGGAAGCTGCGCCAAGTGACAAAGCGATTGGCAGCGCCCCGAATACCATTGCAAGGCTAGTCATTAAAATTGGCCTGAGCCGCATTGTTGCAGCTTCGACAGCCGCCTCCATGCTATTGGTTCCCCGTTCCCGGATGTGATTGGCGTATTCAACAATGAGGATACCGTTCTTGGTTACAAGGCCGATGAGCATGATCATACCTATCTCGGAAAAAATGTTCAGGGTTTGGTCGAACAACCAAAGGGAAATAAGCGCACCTGCCAAGGCGAGTGGTACCGTGAGCATAATGGTAAGCGGGTCAATAAAGCTTTCGAATTGTGCGGCAAGAATCAGGTAAATAAGCGCCAGCGCAAGCAGGAAGGCAAAGGAAGTATTCGAAGAACTTTCTACATAGTCCATAGAAGCCCCTGCAAGGGCGGAATTGAAGCTATCGTCAATTATCTTTTTGTCTTTTAGCTTTTTGAAAATGCCCTGCATTGCCGAAATTCCGTCCCCAATCGTTTTGCCAGGGGAAAGGTTAGCGGAAACGGTCGCGGATTTAAACCGATTGAAATGGAATATCTGAGAAGGGCTTGTCGATTCCCTGATCTGGACAATGTTGTCTATTGAAATCAACTGGCCATTCTTTGCCCGTACATAGTATTGCGACAGGTCAACAGGTGCATCTCTGTTTGCTCTAAATACCTGGCCAATCACCAGGTATTGTTTGCCGCTAATGGTAAAGTAGCCCAGCGGGCCATTACTTAGTGCGAACTGCAGCGTCTGAGATATATCGCTGGCAGATATACCCAAATCGGAAGCTTTGGCCCTGTCTATTGTTACTGATAGTTCAGGTTTGTTGAATTTAAGGTCAACGTCAACGCCCTGGAAAGTTTTATCGGCATTGGCTTCTTCGAGGAACTGCGGCAGCACTTTTTGAAGCTTGGTAAAGTCGATATTCTGTAATACAAATACTACCGGGAAGGCGCTGCCTCCGCGTTGAACTGCAATGGTCTGCTCCTGAATAGCAAATGCTTTGCCGAAATTCAATTTCTTGAGGTTTTTGCCTACGGCCTCAACTATTTGCGCCTGACTCCGGTGACGTGTTTCCGGGTCGCTAAGCCTGACATTTGCATTGGCTGCGTTTACAGCACCGTTAGCCGAACCGGGTGATGTAATAGTGAGCAATACCTGTTTTTCCGGAACGCTATCCAGCACAACATTAGCTATCTGGTCCATGTAGTGGTCCATCGCATCGTATGATGTCCCTTCCGGCGTTGTCACCTGTAGGCGGAACCGGCTGCGATCTTCCAATGGCGCCAGTTCGCTCTGCATGTTCTTGCCAATAAGTATGATAAGCAGGAAGGAAACTGCGATTCCCGAAAGTGATATCCAGCGGTGTTTCATGATCCACTGAAGCACTTTGCGGTAACCATTTTCCATTCCGGTAAAGAAAGGTTCTGTTTTGGTGTAGAATTTTGAAGGTTTGTGTACGTCTTTTGTCATGAGAACATTGAGCACCGGCGTAAGTGTCAGCGATACAAATGCTGAAATAAGTACGGCCCCAGCCACCACAATACCGAATTCGCGGAACAACCTGCCGGTGAAACCCTGAAGGAAGATGATAGGGAGGAACACAACAGCCAAAGTGATAGAGGTGGATATAACAGCGAAATATATTTCTTCGCTACCTTCTCTCGCCGCCTTATGCTT
>CANCOG010000094.1 GCA_947379685.1 Flavipsychrobacter stenotrophus
GGTCTCAGTACAGTAGAGCGCAACCTCCTTGATAACGGTTTCTGGGCACACAATATGCAGGAAGAGTTGCCTGCTCCTGGTGTTACTGCATTATTCCTTCAGCGCATGGAAGATGTAACAACCGAAGTTAAGGCGGCTGTTGGCAATACAAATGGTGAAGAATACACGAAAAAATTTGATGCCATTAAAAAGATAATTGAGGAACGCGAAGGGCAAGGTGGCAAACTGGTCGCTAACGTGAAAGAGTATTTTAATGGTAATCAATACTTTCTGCTGATCTACAAAAAGTATACTGACGTAAGGCTTGTAGGAACTCCTCCGAAGAGCCTGGGCAAGTTCGGTGGCGATACCGACAACTGGATGTGGCCGCGTCATACTTCCGATTTTTCTATGTTCCGTGTTTATGCAGGAGCCGATAACGAACCACACCAATACACCGCTGATAACAAACCTTACCACCCGGGAAAGTTCCTGCCGGTTTCTTTGAAAGGACAGCAGGAAGGCGACTATGCAATGGTATTTGGTTACCCTGGTCGTACCAACAGATACGAAGTATCTTATGGTGTTGACCTTGCTATTCATACAGTTAACCCTTCTATTGTTGCTATCCGTGATCTGCGTCTTTCTATTATGAAGCGCCACATGGACATGAACAAGTCAACTTACCTGCAAATCACCAGCCTTTACTCAAGAATTGCCAACTATTGGAAATACTTCATTGGTCAGACGGAGCAACTCAACCGCCTGAAAGTAGTGGACAAGAAAAAGAAGAATGAAGATAAGTTCATTGAGTGGGCACGTAATACACCGGGTATGGATCCGGGGCTTATGGATAAATTCCGCCAGGCATTTGAAGATGTAAAACCTTATGCAAAACATTCTACTTATTATGGCGAGTGCTTCAGGTCTAGTTCAGTTTCCAAAATTGCCGGTGGTTTAAAACCATTGTATGACTACTATTTAAGGGAGCCGAAGCCAGTTGAAGATAGCGTGAAGAAATATGTGACCCAAGCCCAGACTACCCGTCGTGCGCTTGCGAAAGAGTTCGAAATGGGCACTGAGAAGGAACTGTTCACTGAAATGACTAAGATGTATTATGACAGTGTTAATAAGAGTCAGTTGCCAGATATCTATGAGAAAGTGATCTTCAATAAGGCCTGCTGCGGTAAGAAGACTTGCGCAAAGCCAAAGCACAAGGGCGACCTGGTTTGCTACATGGGAACTACTTATAGCCAGTACACCGACTACGTTTTTGCACACACAATGGTAACCGACAGCAATGCATTCAATGCTTTCTGCGAAAAGCCATCGCTTGAAAAATTGAAGAATGATGCTGCAGTTCAATATGCGATCAGCTTTGTAAGTAACTATACTAAGAACTACCAGCCAAAAATGGAAGCTTTCAACTATAAGAAAGCAGAATTGGCCAAGGAATATGTACGCGAAATGATGGTTTGGAAGGCAGATAAAATGTTCTACCCGGATGCAAACTCTACTATGCGTATGACTTATGGCCAGGTAAAAAGCTATGACCCGCAGGATGCCGTACATTTCAACTTCTTTACTACACTCGATGGTTTGATGGCTAAGTACAAGCCGGGTAACGAAGAATTCGATGTACCTACGGACCTGGTTAATCTGTACAATGCAGGCGATTACGGTCAGTATGCTGATAAGGATGGCAAGTTGCACACCTGCTTCCTGACCACTAATGACATCACTGGTGGCAACTCGGGCAGTCCTTGCATAAATGGAAATGGTGAATTAATTGGTGCTGCATTCGATGGTAACTGGGAGGCCATGAGCGGCGATATCGCATTTGACAAAAAATACAAAAGGACAATTGTATGCGATATCCGTTTTATCCTCTTCCTTGTTGATAAGATGGGCCATGCCGATAACCTGATCAAGGAAATGGACATCAGGAAGTAAGTTTTTTTACATGATATTTTAAAAGAGGAGCTCCAGTTGGGGCTCTTTTTTTTTGCCTGAAGGCAATGAAAATGAAGGGATGGTCTATAGCAATTTCTCAACGTAATGTAAAAATGCCCAAACCAATACGAAAAAATTTTTAAATTGTCAAGGGTATTAATACCCTTAAGAATAGGGTGTTTTTCCCGTTGTGTAGTGTTATATCATGCTTTAGGTTTGCATCTAAATAAAAAAATTAAAAATTAAAATAAAAAAAGCATGACCAAACACTTTATTTTAGTCTTTTTGTGTTGCCTGACTTTCGGAGCTTGGGGGCAATGTACAATTTCCGGAGCCACCTCAGTTTGTGTAGGCAGTTCAATTACGCTAACGGCCGCTGGCTGTGGCTCAGGTACTGCGACCTGGAGTAGTTTGAACAATTCAATTGCGACGGTTTCCGGAGGGACAGTATGGGGAGTTTCGGGAGGTGTTGTAAACATTCAATACTCAGTATCGGGCGGTGGTACAACCCTATATTCCATTACAGTCGTACCCACACCAACAGGAGGCACAATTAGCGGCTCTGCCAATATCTGCACATCAGGCACTACAACGTTGCATTCATCTGGCACAACCGGCGGCACATGGAGCAGCGGCTCGACCGGAATTGCAACTATAGGTACATCTACCGGGATAGTAACACCCGTTTCCGCAGGAAGCGTAGTTATGACATATTCAGTTGGCCCGGTATGTGGCACGACTGCAACTTCAACATTTTCACTCAATGTGATTGCACCGGGCGCCTCAGCCATATCGGGTACAGCAAATTTTTGCTCCATAGGTACCACTTCAACATATACTGATGCTACCACTGGTGGGGCATGGACAAGCCTTTACCCTGCAATTATTTCAATTGTAAGTACGTCAGGCGTTGCCACTTCTCATGCTGGTGGAACCTCAACCATTACATACACAGTAACAAATGCCTGCGGCACAGCAACTGCGACCAAAAATGTAACCGTATATCCTCCCTCCGGAGCTGCAATTGCCGGGCCATCTAATGTATGCACTGGTGCGACAGTAGCATATACAAATCCAATCTCAGGTGGCACATGGAGCAGTAGTCTACCATCTGTGGCAACAATAGATGCGGGAGGAAATCTTCTCGGGGTGAGCGCAGGAACAGCGACTATCTCTTATGCATATTACGATCCCTGTATATTTGCAACAAAATATTCCACTCTTTCGGTTACTGTTGGAGGACCGGGAAGCATTTCAGGGCCACTATCGGTCTGTACCGGACATACGATCAATTTAACTGAAACATACGGCGGCGGAACCTGGGCTGTATTATCAGGTGGCGGCATTAGTCTCAGCTCTGTTGCCCCCTATACAACATGTACGGTTACTGCCACATCTGCAGCGGCACCAACTATAAAATACACATGCAGTGGCGCATCATTTGCTACCTATGGAATAACGGTAAATTCTTCAACTACACCTCCAACTTTGACAGGCTCAGGTACTACCGTTTGCCCAGGAGGTAATATTCTTTTAACGGGAAACCCGGGAGGAGGCACATTCACTTCAACTGCAACGGGTATTGCTACAGTGGGTACAAGTGCCGGCTACACCTCAGGAACAGATTCTGCCTCGGCGTACAGCGCGCTGGGAATCGCAACTACGCCTACAACTGCCACATCAGGTGCACTCTTTTCGGTTAAATATACCTACGGCGCAACTTGCCCCTCAACAACTACACTCGGTGGGCTGACTGCCTATGCACTGGTGAGCGCAGGAATAATCTCTGGAAAAACGACTGTATGCAGAGGAGCCAATGACACCCTTACAGCTGTAGGCGCTACTTCGGGCGGTACATGGACGAGCAGCAACCCAAGTGTGGGTACTGTCAGTAGTTCAGGCATAGTAACCGGTGGCAGCGGAGTAACTACACCTACGTCAGTAACCATAACATATACCACCGTCACTGGTTTTTGTAATACTGCATCGGCTACATTTACATTAACAGTAGTACCACCGACAACTGCAATTACCGGACCTTCTTCCGTTTGTGGAGGATCATCAATTACGCTCGTTGATGCTTCGACAGGCGGCACATGGATAACCGGAGATGCAACGATTGCCACAATTAGCACAACAGGTATTGTCACCGGAGCTGCAGTCACCACAGCAACAAGTGTAACTATTTATTACACCGATTCGAATGCCTGCGGTTTCGGACTGGTATCGACTTTGGTAACCGTGAATCCTACGCCAACAATTGCGGGCGCATCTCAGGTTTGTCTCGGTAGCTCTTCCACTGCACTTACCGGCTCAATTCTGGGTGGTACATGGAGTAGCAGTGCGCCGGCAATCGCGACCATAAGTTCATCGGGAGTTGTCACAGGTATGGCAGCGGGAACTGCAACAATTACGTATACACTTTCAACCGGCTGTTACGCAACCAAGCCATTTACGGTTAATGCGCTTCCGGTAATCACAACCAGCCCGTTTCCGGTTGTTGCATGCGGGAACTCCATTACTTTATCTGCTGTAGGTGCAATTACGTTCACATGGTTTGGTTCCTCGCTACCTTCTATAGGTAGCCCCGGGGCAGGTGTGAGCCTAACTATTGCATCAATAACATTCTCCACCAGCTCTACCGCCATTTACACGGTAACCGGGGTTGATGCTAATTTTTGCGTGGGTACGGGTTATGACACGGTAGTAAAACCTGTGTGTGACGATTACTTCTGTGGTGATATGAGTTACGGCAGTGGCCCAATCTATGGAATTTCCGGTACACGCGGAGTGGCAGGAACCACAACTACCTTTCCAGCTAACAAGTACTATATATACGACAACACGGTGTTTGACGGAGCAGTTAACTTTTCTGCGGGAAGCGTGGTTGCCATTGCGCCAGGCAAGATAATTACGGTTGCAAATACGGCCGCGCTGAACATTAACAACAGCCATTTATTCTGTTGTAGCCGGACCAATTTATGGCAAGGCATAGTGTTGAGTAGTGCAAGTTCTTCAACTGGTACAATCAACGTAAATAACAACTCACTTATTGAAGATGCGGTTACCGCCATAAGTGTAAATGGCGGATATATACCGTCGTCGGGAAATATAATAACTGCCGATGGCGCGATTTTCAACCGAAATAGAATTGCAATTGATATTGAAAATTTCCCAACCTCAACAACTGGAATGCTCTTTCCTTCTACCTATCCGTTCCTGATTCGCAATACGGTTTTTACCAGCAGAAACCTGAGTGTTCTCAACACAGGAACAGCGATTCACTATCCACTGGCATGGCCGTATGTAACCGGAACAACTACTGCCTTGAAAGCCTCCTGGGCCAGTTCTAACCCAATGGTGCCCCATTACAACATTTTGAGCCCGACTGGCGCAGGCACTATAGGTGGTGGTTATGGAGGTCAGTATTATGCTGCGTTATGCAAGGACGGTTCACGGGCAAACATAGGCGTGCAGCTGTTGAACACAGGTGCGAACACTAATTATCTCGGCAATTCACCACAATCGTTTGGAGGTGTTGTCATTGGGGATATCAGTTCGTACACAGGCACTAACCAAAATTTAAATGTTTTTGATACGTTAATGGAGGGTATTTATGCAAAATATAGTAACTTTAGCGCCTCCAACAATTTATTTGTGTACATGTATCAGTTAGCAACCCCTCCAACATATCCCTTACTCGCAGGCGATGGCATAGGCGCAGTGGCTACGCCAACGACTGCAAGTTCCACCACTGCATATCCAAAATATTCGATGGAAGTAAGCGGTGCGTTGGCTCCAAGTGCGGTCACTAACAACCGTTTCTATGACTGTCGCAGGGGCGTGAACAGCTACGGATATTATTATGTCACCGGCAAAAATTCAGAAATATACAGCACTCACTCAACCACATACCCTACGGGACAATATGGTTACTACATTTCTACACCTCTGTACTATCAGGTGAATATTCGTGGCAACACGCTCACGAATCTTGTTACAGGTATTTCTATGAACTCAGCTGCTTTAACCAGTGGGTCATTGTATCAGTTTGCCGGAAATCTGAATATCAGTAATAATACCATTCAAAGCAGGTATGGCGGTTTACCACCCATTGCCGGGCAATATACCACTACGGGCATAACTGCGACCAACCTGTATTCAGGCTCATTGTTTGCGACAACCGGAATTGCGCATATTGATACCAATACCATGTACTACGTATACAATGGCATTAATGTAAATGGATACGCCAGCCAGCCTATTACTTCCGATACCAATTTCATTATCATGAATCACCCGGCGACCATGGCCGGCTCGCAGTATGGTATCACCCACGCCAATTGCAAGAACAATGCTATCAGGAATAATCAGATAATTGGTCCTGGAGCAACTTCTCCTGCAGTTACGAGTACTTACTCCTCTCCGGTTATGGTGGGCATTTTTGGCAGCAGCAACGTAAGCTCGGCCGTGACCTGCAATTTTACGGACAGCCTGAACACTGGATTCCAGTTTTTTGGAGCGGGTAATCTTACAGCATGGAGAAACAACGTAATGAAGGACCATTCCTATGGCATGGTGTTGCAGAATAGTTTTGGGGCACAGGGTAGTGCAGCCGCTGCCTCCTATAATGAGTGGCGTGGTGGACTCTCGGCATGGACTGGAGCCCGCTACAATATATTTACGCTTAATGGAACTGCGCCATCAGATATGATCTACGTGGTGAATAATGTGACACCGTATGTGTATGACCCAATGTTCAACAAAGATATAACTGGATTTTCTTACAATGCATACGGTTTTGCCACGACTGGTACTGGCAATGGACTGACCGTGAATACTGGAACACCGACGCCACCATCATGTGTTGCGCTCCATGCCAGTCCAACGTATTATGCAATGCTGCCTCTCGTAATGCCTGGACTAACTGTTGATCAGCCGGGTAAGGCGCTGAACTTCATCGCACAAAATAGCCTCTTTCGGTTAATGCAGTTGGACAGTAGCTATGCGGATAGTTCCGGCGCACTGGAGCAATTTCAGTCACTAGCTGCCGGCAGCCGTTATGCATGGCTCAGCAATATCGAAAATGCAATAACCAGCGGAGATGACTCAACGGCCCGTTCGCTGCTCAGCATTGGCATTGATACCTATGTTGATACTGCGAGAGACACCACAACCGGTGTGGTAGTAACCGATGACACAGTAGCAGATTACATCGTGAGCAATTATATTTCACTCTATAATGAATACTTGCTGTACCGCGATAGTGCAATGACGGGAGCTGATACCGCTATTGTTGTTGCCTTAGCGAATCTTTGCCCTTACACCCATGGTCAGGTAGTCTACCAGGCTCGTGCCTTGTATAAGATATTGTTTGAGGATGATACGACCGTGTTCAACGACCTCTGTGGGTTCGATACCACCGCGGGAGCCGACTCCTCGGGTGCGAGAAAAGCAATTACATCTAACTCAAAAATCAATCAGCAATACAAGCTATTCCCGAACCCCAACTCAGGTAATTTCATCTTAGAACAGTCTGTTTCTGACGACAATCCGGTTCTTATAGAAGTCAGGGACGTATTAGGTAAAATTGTCTACAAACAAAAAAATACATTTAAAAGTTGTAAATTACAAATTATTTTAGGTAACATTGTGCCGGGTTTGTATGTAATACAAATATCGGATGGCAAGGGATTAATAAACAATTTAAAAATGTCCATCCAATAAACCTACGCATATGAAGTACTTTGTAACGATAATTACGTGTATTTGTTTCCTGCATTTTGCAGGACAGGCCCAAATTAATCTCGTGTTGAATCCTCGGTTTGAAGAATATTCGGTTTGCCCCGACAATGAAGATGAGGCCAACTATTGCAACCATTGGACAGGTTTAGATACTGTTTGGAGTGCCCCAGATTGGGCTCATTTAACGAATGGAGGCATACCAGAATATTGCAATGTTTGTGCTATTTGCGGGACATGTACGGCAGTTACCATACCTGCTAATGAAAGGTTTTATCACAATGCCCGTTCAGGAAATGGTATGATGCAAGTCAGAATGTATTGTGAACGGCCGGACAAAGACATGGTCGCTAAAGATTATTTGCAAGGACATTTGAGTCAACGGTTAATCGGCGGACATGAATATAAGGTAACATTCTATACAGTATCTGAACATGTAAATCTTTGTGCTGTAAATAATATTGCTGCGTATTTAGATGATGGCACAATTGACACTGCGCATCAAGGTGGATGGACGCAAACCCAATGTACGCCGCAGGTAATAGACACAAATATCATTAGTGATACCCTTAACTGGACTAAGATTGAGGGAGTATTTACCGCAAATGGCACTGAGCGGTTAATTACTATAGGAAATTTCACTGCAAAATCGGACATGCATGTGTTACCCTTAATCGATACTACCGGAATCAGCCATTTGATTTACTTATTCTATCTAATTGATGACATTAGTGTGATAGACTGTGGAAACATTCCTCAAGCAGGAGGCAATAAATTCATCCATCCCGGCGATAGTGTGTTCCTGGGTACACACGAAACACTAATACCTTATACATGGTATGTGCAAGGCAACCCAACCCCTATTGATAGCGGTGGTGGCTTATGGGTTAAGCCTTCGGCCACGACGATATATATATTGGAACAAGACCTTTGCAATATTAAGAAATTCGATACAGTTAAAATTAAGGTTTGGCCCGATACCGTTACAGAAGTACAACCTTTAATAGAAGCAAATATTTTGGTTTATCCAAATCCAACTACAGGGTCTGTAACCATTGAAGGCGCAAAGGGTAGTCAAATGAATGTCTATGATGTGGTGGGCAGAGAGGTATTGGCTGGTATAATTGCAGGTGACAAAGAAATTATACATTTGGAGCAACTTGTTAGGGGGGTATATGTCGTTCAGATAGTTGACCCTGTTACTGGCTTGCGGTTAGTTAGGCAGGTCGTCAGGGATTAATAAGCAATTTAAAAAGCTTCCATCCAATAAACCTATACACATGAAGTACTTTGTAACGATCATTGCGTGTTTCTTATTCCTGAATTTTGCAGGAAAGGCCCAAATAAATTTGGTTTTGAATCCAAGCTTTGAGCGATACTCAAACTGTCCGGACAATGATGACGAGGCTAAATATTGTCTGCATTGGATGAGCTTAGATAGTAACTGGAGTCCACCTGATTGGGCTCATAACCTGGAAGGCGTGCCAGATTATTGCAATATTTGCTCATCCTCTTTTGAAGTGTCAGTACCTCATAGTTCCCGGTATTACCATTACCCGCATTCCGGTGGTGGAATGATGCAGCTTTATATGTTTTATGATCAATCTGATACCGGTGGTTATGTCCGGGACTACCTTCAGGGGCATTTATCTCAAACACTTACACATGCCAGAAAATATCTTGTAACATTCTATACAACTCTTGAGCAATCGGGGGCCTATGCTGTTAACAATATCGGCGCTTACCTGGATAATGGAAGCATAGATACGACAAGTCACCCTGCCTGGACGCAGACACAGTACACACCGCAGATATTTGACACAGGTGTTATTAACGACACGCTTAACTGGGTGAAAATACAGGACACATTTGTTGCTAATGGTACAGAGAAACTAATTACGATTGGTAATTTCACCGACTTAGCTCATATTCATGCAATTCCAATTCATGACACAACGGGCATTAGCAGTTTTGTTGGTGGCTTACGTACCCTTTATCTTATAGATGATGTGAGCGTAATTGATTGTGAATCGCAGCCAAAAATTAACAGGGATACTTTAATTTACTCTGGTGACACAATTTTGCTGGGAACCAACGAAACTCCCCTTCCGTATAAATGGTACATCTCAGGAAGTACAACAATGATTGATAGCAACGTTGGAGGGATAAGGGTTCATCCAACAACTACAACCATTTATGCAGTAGATCAAAATTTATGTTACGGCAAACAGACGTTTTACTCGAGAGTTCGCGTTTGGCCTGATACGGAAATGGCGGTGACTAAATTAAGTGAAGCACAAATTAAATTCTATCCAAACCCAACTGCAGGATCAGTAACTATTGAAGGGGCAAAGGGTAATCAAATAAATGTCTATGATGTGGTTGGCAGAGAGGTGTTGGCTGGTTTAATTGCAGGTGACAAAGAAATTATACATTTGGAGCAAATTGTTAGGGGGGTATATGTCGTTCAGATCGTTGACCCTGTTACTGGCTTGCGGTTAGTTCGGCAGGTAGTGAGGGAATGATCAGCAATTTTAAAAGCGTCCATCGAATAAGCTTGTGTGTATGAAATACTTGGTAACGATAATTACGTGTATCTGTTTCTTGCATTTTGCTGGTGAGGCTCAAATTAATCTGGTGCTAAACCCGAGCTTTGAGGAGTATTCAAATTGCCCTGACAATCTTGATGAAACTAAATATTGCAATCATTGGATGAGCTTAGACAGTAACTGGAATCCGCCTGATTGGACTCACGAGCTTGGTGGCATACCCGATTATTGCAATATTTGTGCGCCATTTAGTCGAGTTTCGACACCTTATAATGTAGGTTTTTATCATTTCCCGAAATCTGGCCGTGGCATGATGCAGGTTGTTATGTTTTGTAGTTATCTGGATAATTTTACAGAGAAAGATTACCTTCAGGGACACCTATCCCAAACACTTATTGCCGGTCACACTTATAATGTTTGTTTTTATGCAACTATGGAGCAATCAAGTATTTTTGCCGTAAATCATATTGGTGCTTATCTCGATGATGGCTCGGTTGACACTACGCAGAGTCCTGGAAAAACGCAGATTCAGTATACGCCTCAGATTCTTGATACCAATATTATTAATGACACATTTAACTGGATAAGAATACAAGATACATTTACTGCAAAGGGCACAGAAAAATTAATTACGATAGGGAATTTTTTCGATAATGCACATACACATGCAATACCACTAATTGATACTACAGGGATTGGGCATGGCGTATGGACTCCGTATTTGATCGATGATGTTAGCGTAATAGATTGCGGGAACTCTCCCTATGCGGGAAACGACACGCTGATCCATCCCGGCGACAGTGCTTTCCTGGGGATCCACGAGGCATTAATACCTTATACTTGGTATGTGCTAGGTAACCCAACTCCTATTGACAGTGGAGGCGGCCTATGGGTAAAGCCTTCGGCAACTACAGTATATATCTTGGAACAGGACCTTTGTAATGTTAAGAAATTCGATACAGTTAAAGTAAGAGTTTGGCCTGATACGGTCACTGCAATTGATGCAATTCGACAATTCGACAATTTGACAATTTACCCGTCTCCAACCAATGATATCTTGCACATTGAAGGCGCAAAGGGTAGTCAAATGAATGTCTATGATGTGGTGGGCAGAGAGGTATTGGCTGGTATCATTGCAGGTGACAAAGAAATTATACATTTGGAGCAAATTGTTAGGGGGGTATATGTCGTTCAGCTAGTTGACCCTGTTACTGGCTTGCGGTTAGTTAGGCAGGTAGTCAGGGAATGATTGGCAATTTAAAAAGCGTCTATCCGATATGCCTATGCGTATGAAATACTTGGTATCGATAATTACGTGTATCTGTTTCTTGCATTTTGCTAGTGAGGCTCAAATTAATCTGGTATTGAACCCAAGCTTTGAGCATCCTTCAGTATGCCCCGATAATGACGATGAGGCAAAATATTGCCCTCACTGGATGAGTTTAGATAGCGCTTGGAATCCGCCGGATTGGGTGCATGAAAATTCTGGCGGCGTTCCCGACTATTGCCATATGTGTTCTTCAGTTTATAGCGAAGCAATTCCGAATAATTCAGACTTTTATCATTTTGCCCGAACGGATAGTGGCCTAATGCGTGTAAGAATGTACTGTACCCTCTCAGACAGCTCTTTCGGAGCGAAGGACTACTTACAAGGACATTTAAATCAAACATTGACTGCTGGAAGCCTATACATCGCCAGTTTTTACGTGCTGGCTTCACGAAACAATTTATTAGCGGTAAATAATATTGGGGCCTATCTGGACGATGGTACAATAGATTCTACACATCATGGTGGGTGGACACAATCTCAATATCGCCCGCAAGTTCTTGACACTAATGTATTGAGCGACACAATACATTGGGTGAAGGTAGAAGACACGTTTACTGCACAGGGTGG